>QGVD01000060.1 GCA_003242685.1 Pseudomonadota bacterium
CTCGGGCTCGATCACCTTGACGATCTCCGGTGCACGCGGCTCGGGCTTCGTGTCTAGAACGTGAATGCGCGAGGAGCGCAGCCCCGGGACGATGAGGTAACGCCGCTCCACGTGAGGATGCGGCGCGTAGGGGCACAGCGCGCTGCTGCAGGCGTTCCAGCCGAAGTGATGCAGCTCGTCGCCCACGTTGGGCATCGGCGTGCGATGGATGAGCTCACCGTATGTGGAGGATCCGGGATCGAGATCGACGACACCCAGCGCATCCGGCCGGTTGCCGGTCACGTCGAGCATCGCAACGTAGGCCAGCTTCTCCGGCTCGGCCTGCATTGCCATTCGGGGTGATGGATAGAACGTCGGATCGGGTTTCCAGGTTGCCATTTCGCCTCCTGCGCGGAACCTTCGACGCTGACCGGGCGGGCCGATGGAGCGCTTGCCGCGGGGCCGTGCCCGGAAGCCCGGATGGAGCTCGACTCATGCACTATCCTCCCTTTGCGCCGCCGCGAACAGCCGGACGAATACGTATGGCGCCTGCTCGCGGACATCGATGCGCCGATCCACTTCGCCTGCAACGGAAAAGGCGGTGTACCAGCTCGCGCTCGAGCAGCTCATCGCGCCGGCAGCGCGCATCGATGTTCGCGGGAAGGCGTCGAGGGACTGCAGCTACCGGCCGCTGACCGTATACGAGGTCCCGCGACTGCGGCAGAGTCGTCGATCTCCGCGAACGGATAATCCCGCGCCCGGACGTCCGTTCGCCGCAGGAGTTCCCCGTCGCGTGCTCCACGGGATCACGCAGTGAGTTGGAGGTCAGGAGGGTAACGTGGACGTTTTTCTCATCTGCTCGGCGGTCCTCGTGCTGCTCTATTTCGCGCTTGCGCTCAACGTCTCGCGCCAGCGTGGCCGGACGAAGACGGGCATCGGTCTGGGTGACGACCCGTCGGGCCCGCTCAACAAGGCCGTGCGGACGCACGGCAACGCAGCCGAGTACGTGCCGATCCTCATCGCGCTGTTCCTCTACTTCCATCTTTCCGGCGCGGGCGGCTGGATCGCGTGGGTCGCGGTCGGTGTCACGGTTTGCCGCGCGCTCCATGCGATCGGCATGCTGATGACCGTCACGTTCGACGGACCTCCGCATCCGCTGCGAGCGATCGGCGCGGCTGGAACGTATCTCGGCGGATTCGCGCTCGGTGTCGCGCTCCTGCTCCGCGCATTTTCATAGGGTGGAAAAGACGCGCGGCCGGCCGCGGAAACCGCGACCGGCCGCGTGCCGCGCAGTGCGCGCCGTTACTCCCAGCCGGTAGGTGAGTTGTAGGAGGTCGTGAAGCCGAGCGCTTCGATCTCGTGGATCTGACCGCCCCAGATCTTGAAGACGTGCACGGCGGGCAGATCGAACGGAGCGAAGTCCATCTTCCGCACTTCCTGGCCCGGCACGCCGAACACCCGGAACTCCTTCTTTTCCATGGAGTGCCGGAAGTGCGAGAGCCCGAAGGCGAGGCCGGTTTCCTCGTCCGCGATCCACACGCGGCGATTGTCGATGCGGTCGATGTACTGGAAGATGCCGGTGTCGAGCTGCGCCGCACAGCCGAGGGACCCGGTGATGCCGAACGGCGCATCGGCCGGCACCGGATTGCGCGAGGTCTGCATGCCGTTCTCGAAGCGCACGCAGTCGTCGGCGAAGGGCGCGAGGCGCCCGTTGTTCTCGTCGAGCGCGTCGTAGTAGTCGGCGGCGATCTTGAGCAGCCGGCCGCGCGAGTCGCGATACGGCTCGGGCACGGTGGCCGAGAAGGCCGCACGCGGCGTCTGCAGGTTCTTGAGACTGGACTCGCGCAGGTTGTGCACGATCACGTGCTCGGCCTCGGTGATGAGGCCGTTCTCGACCTTGAGCCGCAGTCCGATCTGGATCGGCTTGCCTTCGCTCTGCATGACGCCGATGAATCCGACCTGCTGTGCGACCGGATCGGGCACGTAGATCCTGAACGTCGTCGGCGGCGCGGACGCGGTCTTCCACAGACCTTCTCCGGGCCTGATGCGCTTGATGTTCTCGACGATGGTGATGTTGCGCGCGAGCGGAGCCTTGCCCGGATCGTGCGCCACCATCGCGTCGATATAGGTATCGACGAGGTTCTTCAGGCAGTTGCGATCGCAGGGCTTGCTGCCTTCGCTGGCGCTTGCGGAGGTGGCCACGGCAACGGCGAAGGCCGCAAGGATCGCGACGGTCTTGTTTTTCATTCTGCGTAACTCCCCTTCTGGCCGGTGCGGCCGGCTCGAGCCCGCGCGCAGCATAACGCATGCATGGGGCGATCCGAGACACCGCTGCCGTTCGAAGCCATCGCCTGCCATGCGAAAGGTGTGGCACGATACGTCCGTCTGGCCCGACGGCCGCAGGCATCCGGTGAGTCCCGTGAAGCGTTTCCTTCTCTTGCTCTCCTTGATCTTCGCGGCCGCCGCATCGCCTGCGCAGGAACAGCCTTCGCAGGAGCAGCCTGCACGGGAGAGGTCTTCAAAGGAAAAGTCGACGCCGGAACCCGCGATCTCCAAGGCCGAGTGCGATGCCACGCTGAATGCGGAGGTCAAGCGGCTGGACGAAGCCTTCGCGCGTTCGAGGACGGCGTGGGAAGACACGGTCAAGCGCCGCTTCGAGGACCGGGAGAAGGAGCTGACTCCGGCGCAGATGCAGGCGGCCCGTGCAGCCTTCGATCGCAAGGTCATGGAGCAGTCGAGGGCACACGTGCGGACGGTGGCCCTTCCGGGCGTCTATCGCATGATGCTCGCGGTGCCTCAGTACGACACGTCGGTGTGCGCGAATCCCGACGAGATGCGCGCGCTCGGCGATCAGGCGATCGTCGAGTTCCTGCAGCAGCTCGCGGAGCTTCTGCCTCTCATCGACGCCACGGTCGACGCCGCCAAAGGGACGGGCTAGATACGGGCGAGGCGTCGGACGATGCGCCATACCGCAGGAGCGTGAGGATGGCGACACGACGGCGCTTCGCTGAGGGCAGAAGAAGGTCGGGCGCCACCGCCGGCCGCATCGATTCCTGGGCGGACCTGGCACGGCTCATCGAGTCGATCGCCACTCAGCGACGCAACTGGATCTTCCGAGGCGAACCTTCCACGACGTACGAGCTGCGACCTGCAGCCGGGCGTGAAGGCGGCGATCAGGGCGCGCGCCGCAAGACCCGCTACGACGAGGGCGACGAGCGTGCGGCGCTGAAGCGCTTCCGCAACGACGCGCGTCCGTACGTCGCCTACGCGGACTACAGCGATCTCGAATGGCTCGCGGTCGCACAGCACCACGGCATGGCGACGCGGCTCCTCGACTGGAGCGAGAGTCTTCTCGTCGCGGCGTTCTTCGCGGTGGAGGCGGCCGGCGCCCACGGCCATGCGCTCATCTACGGCATCTCGGGTCTGCCCGTGGTGGATCCCAGAGAAGCCCGCGATCCGTTCGAGATCCGCGAGGTGTCCATCTATCGCCCACCGCACGTGAGTCCGCGCATCGCTGCACAGCGGAGCATCTTCACCATACACCCGGATCCGACCCGGCCCTTCGAGCATCCGAACCTGCGGAAGTGGGTCGTCTCGCGGCAGGCCTGCAGCCAGCTCAAGTGGATTCTCGATTCCTGCGCGATCAACTACGCCTCGCTCTTCCCCGATCTCGAGGGCCTGGCCGCGCACGTCGGCTGGCGCTACAAGTGGGGTATGTCGCAGGGCTATGTGAGGTAATCGGCACCTGACGTCTGTCGCAGGCGACGTTCGACGCCGTTCTTCGACCCCCGAATGTGACGTACCGCTCAGGAGCGCACTTCGGCAGGGCCTTTTCTGTAAAGGAGTGCGCACCAGGGGCGATAAAGCACACGGAAGCGCTCCGATCGCGGCCGGGCCTCGTGCTTTCCCGATCGGGGCTTCGGCGCTCTTGGGAGAAATCGAGGGGGTCCCGGATCATGCCGTCCAATCCGCTCGCAGCGATCGGTTCTTTCTTCCGCCGGCTCTGGGTCGACCCGCGGTACCTCGCCGATCTGCGCGGTCACGTCGAAGCGATCAATCGCGTGCTGCCCGTGATCGAGTTCGACATGGACGGCAGAGTGCTCGGCGCCAACGAAAACTTCCAGAAGGCTGCCGGATACACGGCCGAAGAGCTGCGGCGGCTCCATCACCGCGACTTCGTGGAAGCGGACTACCGCGAGACGGCGGAGTATCGCGAGTTCTGGGCGCGGCTGCGCCGCGGAGAATGTCAGACGGCGCAGTACAAGCGCATCAAGAAGAACGGCCAGCCCGTGTGGGTGCAGGCCACGTACTTTCCCATCCTCGACCGGCGCGGGCGGCCTTACAAGGTCGTGAAGCACACCGTGGACATCACCGAGCAGATGCTGCGTCACTTCGACGGCCTCGGGCAGCTCGCCGCGATCAGCAAGGTGCAGGCGGTCGTGGAGCTCGAGCTCGACGGCACCATCCGTGCCGCCAACGACAACTTCCTCTCTCTCGTCGGCTACTCGATCGACGAGATCCGCGGCAGACCCTTCGGCATCTTCCTGGATCCCGCGCAGCAGGCGGCTGCGGAGAATCGCGCGCTGTGGGCGCGGCTCGCGCGCGGCGAGTACGAGGCGGGTCAGTACGAGTGGCTCGCGAAAGGCAACCGGAAGCTCTGGGTGCGGGCGAGCTTCAATCCGATCCTCGATGCGACCGGCAAGCCGTTCAAGGTCGTGGGCTACGCCACCGACGTCACCGCGGAGGTGACGCTGGTGCGGGAGACGGAGGCGGTGGTCAATGCGGCGGCGAGCGGCGATCTCACGCGCCGCATCTCCATCGACGGCAAGACGGGCAAGCTCGCGGAAGTCGCACGCGGGGTCAACGCGCTCATCGAGGTGATGGCTTCGCTCGTTGAACGCATCAAGTCCGCCGCAGAGGAAGTGCGTGCCGGCGTCGAGCAGATCTCCTCGGGCAACATGAGTCTCTCGCAGCGCACCGACGAGCAGGCATCGACGCTCGAGGAGACCGCGGCCTCGATGGAGGAGCTGGCGAGCTCGGTCCGGCAGATCGCGGACAACGCCGCGCAGGCGAACCGGCTCGCGATCGAAGCCTGCACGCAGGCGGAGAAGGGCGGCACCGTGGTCGGATCGGCCATCGAGGCGATGGAGGGCATCAACGCCGCCTCGGCGCGCATCGCCGACATCATCGGTGTGGTGGATTCCATCGCCTTCCAGACGAATCTCCTCGCACTCAATGCGGCGGTCGAAGCTGCGCGGGCGGGGGAGCAGGGCCGGGGCTTTGCCGTCGTCGCGAGCGAGGTGCGGAACCTGGCCAGCCGCTCCGCGATGGCCGCGAAGGAGATCAAGTCGCTCATCCAGGACAGCGTTCAGCGGGTCGCGGAAGGCGGTCGTCTCGTGAACGAATCGGGACGCACGCTCGAGGAGATCGTCACGGCGGTGAGGAGGGCGACGGCGATCGTGGCGGAGATCGCGGCGGCGAGCCGCGAGCAGTCCGCCGGCATCGAGCAGGTGAACCATGCCGTCATGCAGATGGAAAACATGACGCAGCAGAACGCCGCGCTGGTGGAGGAGGCCGCGGCGTCGACCGATGCGATCGTGCAGCAGGTGCGGTCGCTCAACGACCTCGTCGCTCACTACAGGCTCGGCACTGCCGGCACCCGGATGCGTCCGGCCGGCACCGAAGCGCTACGGATTCAGGCGAGCACGAGCGAGCCGGTCGCTCATCACGCCGTCGCGTAGCTCACGATCTTTCGCCCGGCGCAGGGATCGCGCCCGCGCCGCGCTTCGATCTGGTCATCGGGTGAAGCCTGCGGCACCATGCGGATCGCAGTCTTTCGTAACGTGCAGGGAGTGCCGCGATCTTCATGCGATCCGTCCGATTGGCGTTCTTCCTTTCGCTCATCGTCGCGTCCGCGCTGGCGCAGGAGGAGGCCTCCTGCCTCCAGTGCGCGGAGTGGAACCAGCCGCAGGAGCCGTTCCGCATCTACGGCAACACGTACTTCGTCGGCGTGCACGGCCTCTCCTCGATCCTCGTCACTTCGGGCGAGGGTCACGTGCTCATCGACGGCGCGTTGCCGGAATCGGCCGAGGCCATCGCGCGCTCCGTTCGCGCGCTCGGGTTCCGCATCGAGGACGTGAGGCTCATCGTCAACTCGCATGCGCACTGGGACCACGCCGGCGGAATCGCCGAGCTCAGGAGATTGAGCGGCGCACAGGTGGCCGTCAGCCGCGCGAGTGCCGATGTGTTCCGGCAGGGGCGCTCGGGTCGTGACGATCCGCAGTTCGGTGTCGCCTCGCCGTTTCCGCCGGTTCCCGACGTGCGCATCATCGAGGACGGTGAGACGCTGCGCGCAGGCCCGCTCGCGCTGACGGCGCGTCTCACGCCTGGCCACACCCGTGGCGGCACGAGCTGGACGTGGCGCTCGTGTGAAGGCGAGCGCTGCCTCGACATCGTCTATGCCGACAGTCTGACGGCAGTCTCCGCGGACGGCTTCCTGTACACCCGCAGTGCCGACTATCCCGATGCGCTGCGCGATTTCGCGCGCAGCTTCGAGATCCTGAGCGCCGTGCCCTGCGACATCCTCATCACGCCGCATCCGGGAGCCTCGAACCTCTTCGAGAAGCTGGAGCGGCGCGAGCGAGGCGAGCGGGATGCCTTCATCGATCCGGCCGCATGCCGCAACTACGCGTCTGCCGCAAGAGAGCGGCTGCGCAAGCGGGTCGAGGCGGAGAAGGCCGAGGTCGAAGGGGGCGCGAGCCGATGAGCAGGCGATGGATCGCGTGGGCGCTCGTCTGCGGCGTCCTCATCGTCGGCTGTCGCCCCGTCGACCGGGAGCGCGCGCCGGAGCCGGTACCCACGGCGGAGTATCGCCGCGTGAGCTGGTCGCAGCTTCCCGGCTGGGAGAATGACGCCGCGCACGAAGCCTGGCCCGCGCTGCTCGAAACGTGCCGCGCACGAGGCTCGCGCGCCGAATGGCAGGCAGTCTGCGCCGCCGCGAATGCGGCGACCGTCGTCACTGCGTCGGATGCGCGCGGGTTCTTCGAGCGTCACTTCGATCCCTACGCCGTCACCCGTGTCGTCGGGCGCACGCGCGAGACGAGCGGACTGGTGACGGGCTACTACGAACCGCTGCTCTTCGGTTCCCGCACGCCTTCGGAGCGTTTCAGCACGCCGCTCTATGCGCGGCCGCCGGATCTGCTCACCATCGATCTCGCGTCGGTGTATCCGCAGCTCAAGGGCATGCGCCTGCGCGGGCGGCTGCAGGGAAACAGGGTCGTGCCGTATCACAGTCGGGCGGAGCTCTACGGTTCCTCGGAGCTCAAGGGGTACGAGATCGTCTGGGTCGACAGTCCCTTCGATGCCTTTCTTCTGCAGGTCCAAGGCTCGGGTCGTGTGCAGCTTCCGGACGGCGAAACCATCCGCCTGCAGTACGCGGATCAGAACGGACATCCGTACCGCTCCGTGGGGCGCTATCTCGTCGAGATCGGCGAGCTCACGGTGGAAGAGGCCACCCTGCCGGGCATCCGGCGGTGGCTCGCGGCCAATCCGCATCGCGTCGAAGAGGTTCTCAACAGCAATCCGAGCGTCGTGTTCTTCCGCGAGGAGAAGCTCGAGGATCCGATGCAGGGACCGAAGGGTGCGCTCGGCGTGCCACTCACACCGGGCCGATCGATCGCCGTCGATCCCGAGTTCGTGCCGCTGGGTGCGCCCGTGTTCCTCGCGACGACGCATCCGCTCACCGGGCAGCCGCTCGAGCGGCTCGTGCTCGCGCAGGACACGGGCGGTGCGATCCGTGGTCCGCTGCGCGCGGACTTCTTCTGGGGCTTCGGGCTCGAAGCCGCGGAGCAGGCGGGTGTCATGCGTCATCAGGGACGCATGTGGGTACTCTGGCCGAAAGGCGTGGCGACGCCGTGGGATTGAACGGCGTCAGCGTTCCCACGGAGGATTCGTGCCGAGGCGCTCGGCGATGAAGTCGACGAACGCGCGCACGCGCGGCGGCACGAGGCGCCGCTGCGGCATGACGGCGTAGATACCGGTCGCGACGGGCGGGTAGTCGGGCAGGACGATCCGCAGGCGTCCCGCGCGCAGGTCCTCGTGCACGTGCCAGAGCGACTGCAGCGAGATGCCGAGGCCCGCGAGCGCCGCATCTCTCACCACTTCGCCGAGGTTGCTCTCGAAGCGGCCGCGCACGCGGACCTGGATCTCCCGCCCCTTGCGATCCGTGAGCGGCCATACGTTCTGCGGTCCCTGCGCGCCGACCAGCACCAGACATTCGTGCTTCGCGAGGTCCTCGGGCGTGGAGGGCTCGCCGCGCTGGCGCAGGTACTCGGGAGACGCGCAGAGCACGCGCCGGTTCTGCACGAGCCGCCGCGCGATCAGGCTCGAGTCGCGGAGTGTTCCGATGCGGATCGCAACGTCCACGCCTGCGCTCACCAGATCGACCATCTGATCGGTGAGATCGACGGACAGATGCAGCCGCGGATGACGGGCGAGGAACTCCGGCAGAAGCGGCGACACGTACTGACGGCCGAAGGAAGCCGGAAGCGTTACGCGCAAGGTGCCCGCGACGCCGCGGCCCGAACGCTGCAGATCGCCCGTCAGTGCTTCGAGCTCCTCGACGAGCGCACGCCCACGCTCGGCCAGTGCGAGTCCTTCCGGCGTGGCGTGGATGCGGCGCGTCGTCCGATGCAGCAGGCGCACGCCGAGCGAGCGCTCGAGGCGCTTGATGCGCAGGCTCGCGACGGCTGCAGAGATGCCGAGGCTGCGGGCGGCAGCGCTGATCGATCCGAGATCGAGCACCCGCAGAAAGAGCGCGACGTCGCCGATGCGGTCCACGATTTTCAAGAAAGTCTTGAAAGTGAATCTCGATCTTAGCGGATTCCCGATTCCGTTCCGCACTCCGACCATGCGGCCCTTCGACGTGAACGCATTCGAGCGGAGGACAGGCAATGGAATATCGATTCCTCGGAACGTCGGGATTCAGAGTGCCCGTGCTGGGTTTCGGCACGGGAACGTTCGGCGGCAAGGGGCCGCTCTTCAGCGCCTGGGGCGCGACGCACGTGAAGGAGGCGCGGCGCCTCGTCGACATCTGTCTGGATGCCGGCGTGAATCTCTTCGATTCGGCCGATGTGTATTCGGACGGCGAGTCCGAGCGCATCCTCGGCGCGGCGATCGAGGGGCGGCGTGACAAGGTAATCATCTCGACGAAGGTTACGCTGCGCTCGGGTGAAGGGCCGAACGACGTCGGCGCCTCGCGTCATCACCTGATCCGCGCCGTGGACGGAGCGCTCGAGCGTCTCGGCACGGACTACATCGACCTCCTGCAGCTCCATCACTTCGACGCAAGGACCGCGGTCGAAAGCGTGATGTCGACGCTCGATGACCTCGTGCGCGCCGGAAAGGTGCGCTGCGCCGGCGCGTCGAACTACTCCGGCTGGCAGCTCATGAAGTCCCTTTCAGTGGCGGATCGCCACGGCTACCCGCGCTTCGTCGCGCATCAGGTCTACTACTCGCTCATCGGACGCGACTACGAGTGGGAGCTGATGCCGCTCGCGCTCGATCAGGGTGTTTCGGCGGTCGTCTGGAGCCCGCTCGGCTGGGGCCGGCTCACCGGCCGAATCCGTCGCGGAAACCCCTTCCCCGCGAGGAGCCGTCTGCACGAAACCGCGCGCTTCGCGCCGCCCGTCGAAGACGAGCGGCTGTATCGTGTGGTCGACGTGCTCGACGAAATTGCCGCCGAGACCGGCAGAAGCGTGCCGCAGATCGCGATCAACTGGCTGCTGCAGCGTCCCACGGTGGCCACGGTGCTCATCGGTGCACGGGACGAGGAGCAGCTCCGGCAGAACCTCGGCGCCGTCGGCTGGAATCTGAGCGCCGAGCAGGTCGCACGCCTCGATGCGGCGAGCAGCGTGACACCTCCTTATCCGTACTACGCGTACTGGAACGGTCAGTTCGCGGAGCGCAATCCGCCGCCGGTGCCTGTGGCTCCACAGTCGAACGCCGTCGAGACCGATCGCCAGGCGTCGTCGTAGAGTAGGCACCGCTGCCGCACGGCGCGGCGCGTCGGCAAGGGACTCGAGATGGCACAGCGTCGACTCAGGGCATCGATCCGGAAGGTCACGCCGCTCTACAGCGGATTCCTGAAGGTGAACCGCTACGAGATCGAGGCGGAGAAGCACGGCGGCGGTTTCGTCACGGTGGCTCTCGAGGTCATGGAGCGCGGCCATGCGGTGGCGGTGCTCGGGTACGACCCCGTGCGCGACGAGGTCGTGCTCGTCAACGAGCTCCGCGCAGGCGAGCTCGCGGCGGGTGACTATCCCTTCGGGGAGGCTCTCGTTGCGGGCGGCATCGGTGGCGACGAAACGCCGATCGATGCCGCCATCCGCGAGATGAAGGAAGAGACGGGGCTCGAGCTGCGCGATCCGCAGCTCGTGCACCCGGGTGCGTATGTGAGCCCGGGTGGAACGTCCGAGAAAGTCGCCATCGTGTTCGGCACGGTCGATACGAGTCGTGCGGGCGGCGTGCACGGCAACCGGAACGAGCACGAGGACATCCTCACCGTCGTCCTGCCTGCGCAGGAGCTCATCGACCGCGCACGCCGCGGCGAGATCAGCGATCTCAAGACACTGTTCGCCGCTTACTGGCTCGCGGAGTACCGCGCGCGCAGCAAACCGGCAGCCTGAAGCGGTGGCGGGCGGCTGACCGCGCGCTCCGGGAACTCCCGTGAAACCGCGTGGTTCAAAGGGCAACAGCCCCGGTTGATGCGGAGAGACGCCGATGGCTGCAGCAGCGGGCCGAATCCTGATGGGTCTCATCTCTTGTCTGGTTCTGGCCGCCTGTGCGGGACAGCGCACGGGGACGTACGACGAGCGACGCGGTCCTGGCCAGATCGTCCGAGCGCGAGTCGTTTCCTGTGCGCTCGGAAAACAGGTCGCGCAGGTCTTTCGCACGAGTCCTCTGGAGCGACACTGGCGCCGCATCGAGAAGGACATCGAGAAGCCGCTGCGGGAAGTGGTCGACGCCGGCTACCTCGCCCGGGATGCGCTCGAAAGCCTGGAAGGCGCGGTGCTGAAGCGCCACGACTGGACTCTGACGCGGTACATGGTCCGCGTGCTGCGCGAGCTCGAAGCGCCCGATCTCGGGACCGCGACGTCACTGCTGCGCAGCGAGAGCTATGCGCAGCATGCGCTCCACGATGCGACCTGGGATGGCGCGAACGGCTGGGATGTCGTGCGCGGTGTGCGGGCGGAGACGCTGGAGATCCTGAAGTGGATCGACGACGTCGCTTCGGAGCGCAGCGTTCCCGATACGGCTGCGGAACCGTCTGCGATCGCGTCACGGGCGCGCGACGTGGAACGGAAGCTCATCGCGGCGGCTTCGGAGCTCGAGCCGTACTACCTCGACGCGAACTGCCGCGAGCCCGACGACCCCAATGCGCTGACCGCCGGTCGCACTGTACGCGCTATCTGAGCAGGAACGAGCCGGAGCCGCTCAGTGTGGTGCCGCAGGCGGTGCGGTCGACGGCGCGCGCAGTGTACTGACCGACAGGCGCCAGCGTTCCGTTCCGGCGCCGCTGATCCCAGGTCGCGCGGAACGTCTCCATGTCGGCAGGATCGAAGGTGAAGGTGGTGACGACCTGCGCACAGAACAGCCCGTCCGCGCTCGACCACACGACCTGGTCGAACGCGTCCAGCACTTCGAAGCGCACCGGTGGACAGGAATCGGGAGAGGTCACGCTGCGTGCTTCGTTGCTGGTATTGGTGACGTGCAGCTCGAAGGTGATCGGCTCACCGGGCAGGAAGATGCCCACGGGCTGCTGAAAGCGATCGGTGATCGCGAACGAGACCTGCAGCGCTTCGCACTCTTCGGGAGCCGGCTCATCGGGATCCGCGGGTTCGGTTACGCCGAGTGCCGCACGGTCGCTGTCCGAGCAGCCCGCGACGATGATGGAACACAGGGCCGAGGCCAGAGCGGATGTCGTACGCATCACATCCTCCTGTTGCTTCGCAGCGCACCCGCCATGCCGGGGGCGCGGGTCCATGCAGCGGCCGGCGCCCTCAGAATGCGCGCCTTCCTCTTTCAGGGGAATCCTTCGGCTGGATGCACGAGACGATCCCGCCGGCGCGTCAGTATGGACAGCGGGGCTGCGAATCGAGTTCCAGCCGGAGGCTCCCCTTTTTCCGGCGGCGAAGTTGCTGTGACCATCTGCAGACGGGTGTCTCCACGATGGGTGAGCGCGTGGTGCATCGGCTCGTGGTTCTCTGGCGGGACTACCGGCAGCTCCTGCTCTTTCTGGCACTCCTGTTCGTCTTCCGCTCCGCGTGGGCGAACTGGATGACCGTCCCCACGGGATCGATGAATCCCACGATCCTCGAAGGCGACCGGCTCCTCGTCGACAAGCGCGCTTTCGGGCTGCGCATTCCGTCACCGCGGCTCTGCATCCACTCGTGCTGCGGGAGACGGGGCCGGCCGGCGAGCACGAGATCCTGCGACTCCCGGCCGGGTTCGCGCGCGACTTCGGTCCGATCGAACTGCCGCGGGACATGTACTTCGTGCTTGGCGACAACCGCGACAACAGCGCGGACTCCCGCGTCTTCGGATTCGTGCCGAGACGCAACGTCGCAGGTCGCGCGACGCACGTGCTCATCTCCTTCGATCCCGAGCGTCACTACGCGCCGCGCTGGCATCGCACGTTCCACCGCCTCGACTGAGCCGCTGCCGCGCCACCCGGACCGCGTCCTTCGCAGCGCCGTCTCTTCAGACGGCGCGAAACTTGCTCATGCCTGACAGCGCACGATGCGCACGGGATTCCGGGGAGCAGGGCGTGGTGGCGACGACGTATTCGGAGAGAGAACACCTGCGCGGACGGGACGCCGAGCTCGGCCGTGAGGCGCGCACGCCGAGGGAGATCACGGCGCGCGGCTGGTGGGACATCCTCAAGCGGGTCCGGGCTGAAGTCTCCCGCGACAACCTGTCGCTGATCGCGGCGGGCGTCGCGTTCTACGCGCTGCTCGCAATTCCACCCGCGCTCGCCGCCGGCATCGCGCTGTGGGGTCTGGTCTCCGATCCGCAGAGCATTCAGGCGCAGATCACGCAGCTCTCGGGGGCACTGCCGGAGGAGGCGGCGCGCACCTTCAACGACCAGCTCCGTGCCGTCGCGGCCCGATCGCCCACGACTCTCGGCTGGACCGCGGCCATCGGATTTCTGCTGTCCCTCTGGAGCGCGCGCGCCGCGATGAACGCCATGATCGGCGCGCTCAACATCGTGTACGAGGAGCGCGAGAAGCGCGGTTTCCTGAGGCTCACCGCGACTTCCGTTCTGCTCACGCTCGGGGCACTGGTCGGCGGCGTGCTGGCACTGCTGCTCGTCGCGGGCGTTCCCGTCGCACTCTCCATTCTCGGTGCGAGCACCATCGCCCAGCTCGTGGTCAACGCAGTGCGCTGGACGCTGCTCCTCGTGCTCGTGATGGCCGGGCTCGCGGTGCTCTACCGGCTCGCGCCGTCCCGGCATCAGCCGCGCTGGAGCTGGGCGAGCTGGGGCGCCGGCATCGCGACGCTGCTCTGGATCGGCGCTTCGGCAGCCTTCTCACTCTTCGTGAGCAACTTCGGCAGCTACAACGAGACCTACGGCGCCATCGCGGGTGTCGTGGTGCTGCTCATGTGGCTGTGGCTCTCCGCCTTCGCGGCGCTCGTCGGCGCGGAGGTCAACGCGGAAATGGAGCACCAGACACGACGCGACACCACGACGGGCGTCGAGAAGGCGCCGGGCCAGCGCGAAGCCCGGATGGCGGACGAGGTCGCGGGCGAGCACGGCAATTAGCGGATCCGTGGCCGCTCGCGACGGGGCACGCCGCTTGCGACCGCACATGCCTCCGTCGCGCGGGTATGCCGCGCGACTTCACAACGGGAGACGATCATGGATGACCTCATCAAGATGGTGACCGATCGCGTGGGCATTCCACAGGACAAGGCGCGCTCCGCGGTGGAGCTCATCGTCGGGCAGCTCAAATCGCGCCTGCCCGGCCCGGTCGGGAGCCAGATCGACAATGCGCTCTCGGGCGGAAACGGAGGCGGACTCGGCGGTGCAGTCGGCGGGATCGGCAGCGGCCAGCAGCAGCAGCAACAGCCCGGGTCGCGCGAGCGTCACTGAGGAGACGTTCCGCAAGGGCAGGGGCGGCGGGTCGTGGTAAGTTCGGCGCAGGTACAGCCGAAGGGCCCGAAGCCGATGAACCGCGGAACAACCCCGTACGCCCTCGTTCTCTCGATGACGATCCTGGCATGGCCGGTCGGCGCGCAGGGCGCCGACGCGGCCAGCCATGCGCACGACGCGCACGCTCACGCGCCATCCGGTCAGGCCGGAGCGCAACCGTCCGGGAACGCGGCGGCTCAGAAGCTGCCCCGCATCCTCGTTCACAGGAGCCCGAGCTGCGGCTGCTGTGGACTCTGGGTCGAGCATCTGCGCAAGGCCGGCTTCGAGGTCGACGTGCGCGAGGTGGACAACCTCGACCCCGTGAAGACGCGCGTCGGTATTCCCGCCGGCATGGGTTCGTGCCACACGGCAGAGGTCGACGGCTATTTCGTCGAGGGTCACGTTCCCGCGTCGGACATCAAGCGGCTTCTCGCGGAACGGCCGAAGGCAAAGGGGCTGACGCTGCCGGGCATGCCGATCGGCTCACCCGGAATGGAGCATCCTTCGGGGCGGAGCGAGCCCTTTGTCGTGAGGCTCGTGATGGAGGACGGTGAGATCCGCGAGTTCGCGCGTCACGGCGAGTGACGCGCACGCGTGAATTCGTGTCGCGCGCAGCGCGGGATATCAGGAGCGCCAGGCAGTGAAGTCCGGCGCGCGAGCGCCGGGTTGCGCGGAGCGCAACCATTCGAGAAAGCGCGGCACGGCGGGATCGCCTTCGGGCGGCGCCCAGGGCGCGAACTCGACGGCCGTCGCGGGATCGTAGGGGCCTTCCTTTACCTCGAGGAAGGCCGAGCCGTCGGCATCCGCGAAGAGCGTGTGCCACGTGCGCTCCGGCGCCTCGTAGGCGAGGTTTCCCGAGTCCGCACCCACGACGTATCTCCCCGTGACGACACCGTGATCGTCGAAGGTGAGCAGGGTGAAGCTGCCGCGCACGACGAGCGCGAGCTCGGATCGCGTGTGGTGGCGATGCGGACGGAAATACGACCCGCGATTCGCGGCCACGAAGAAGCGCTGCACCGGATCCCGGTCCGATGCATGAATTGTGTAGTGCGCGCGGCCGCGCGGACTTGCCGCGGCTTTCGCGGTGAGCTCGTCGAGTACCGTGGCGGAGACGATTTTCATGAGGGCGTCATTCTAAAGCGGGGGCCGGTGTCCATGACCAGGATGAACGATTCCCCGCTCCTGCGGCGCCTCGCGGGACTTGGTGCCGGGCTCGTCCTCGCGTCGACAGTCTTCGCGGCCGAGAGCCCGGGCGAGCTGCTGCTGACGGGCACCCGCATCTACGTGAGCCCCGATACGCCGCCCATCGACGGTGGAGCGGTGCTCGTGCGCGACGGGAAGATCGCAGCCGTCGGCGCCATGCAGGCGCGAGGCGTGACGCCCAGTGCCGAATGCAGTGGCGGCGTGGTGATGGCGGGCTTTAATAACAGCCACGTGCATTTCATGCGTGACCGGTGGTCCGACGTGCAACGCAAGCCTGCGGCCGAGCTGAATCGCTCGCTCGCGGAAATGCTCACGCGTTATGGCTACACCACCGTCGTCGACACCGGTTCCAATCGCGACGACACGCTCGCGCTGCGGACGCGTATCGAGCGAGGCGAGCTCGAAGGGCCGCGCATTCTCATGGTCGGCGAGCCGCTGTTCCCGCCGCAGGGTATTCCGATCTATCTCCTGGATCTGCCTGCGCACGCTCGCGAGCGGTTCGCACAGCCTGCGGATGCCGCGGCGGCGGTCGCGGTCGTCGACGCGAACTTCGACGCGGGAGCGAACGGCACCAAGCTCTTTCTGGTGACGCCGCAGCGGCAGGGCCGGAACGCGTCCATGCCTCGAGAGATCGCACGCGCTGCCGCCGAGCGGACTCATCGGCGCGGCGGCTTCGTGATGGCACATCCGACGAATCTCGACGGCGTGCGCGCGGCGCTCGATGCCAGAGTGGACGTGCTCACGCACACGACGCTCGGATCCGAGGCGCCGTGGCCGGATGAGCTCCTGCGGGACGTCGTTGCCGCCGACATGGCGATGATCCCGACGCTGAAGCTCCTCGGCCATGAGCTGAAGAAGCAGGACGTGCCCGATGAGATCGCGCAGCGCCTGACGGTGGCAGCCCTGAAGAGCGTTGGAACGTTCGTCGCCGCGGGCGGCACCGTGGTCTTCGGCACCGACGTCGGCTACATGACCGATTTCGATCCGACGGAAGAGTACGTGCTGCTCGCGCGCGCCGGCCTCGACACGATGCAGATCCTGGCGTCGCTCACGACGACGCCGGCAGCGCGCTGGGGCGAGAGCGAGCGCCGCGGACGTCTGCGGCCGGGAATGGATGCCGACATCGTCGTGCTGGGGGTGGATCCGGCATCGGATCCGGGGAGCTTCGCGAGCGTGCGCTGCACGATCCGCGGCGGGCGGATCATTTACGCGAAGACCCGCTCCTGACACGCGCGAGCATGCGCTCGAGCCGGCCGTGCACGCGGCGCAGGTAATCGATGAGCTCCGGCGGCTCCAGCACCTCGAACTCCACCTCCATGAGCGAGAGCCACACGGCGAGATCGAGCAGCGACTGCGCGCCGGTATCGAGCCTGCAGCGCTCGGCGTCGATCGCCGTCAGCTCGCCCGCCATGGGTGAAAGACGCTCGGCCACGCGTTCGCGCGGCGCATGCAGGATGACACTCGCGCGCACCACGTTCATGACGGAGGAAACCGAGCGTGACACATAGGCGGCGAGATCTCCGCCGTCCGGGCCCTGCCGCGGGGTGAATCGCGCTCCCGTGGTGACCTTGCGTCCGATGCGGTCGACGCGGAACGTGCGCCAGTCACCGCGATCGAGATCCCACGCGACGAGATACCAGCGGCTGCCGGTGTGCACGAGGCCCTGCGGCTCGACGGTGCGGTAGGTGGTGCGCGCCTTGCGATCGTCGTACCGGAAGCGAAGCTGCTCGTGGTCGCGGCACGCGCCCGCGATCGTCGCGAGCACGACCGGATCGACGGCGGGCCCGGGCCTTCCGAGCGGCACGATCGATGCGTGCAGTGCATTGACCCGCCGGCGAAGCCGCGAAGGCAGAACCTGCTCGAGCTTGATCAACGCGCGCAGGGCGGATTCCTCGATGCCCGCGACGGTGCCGCCTGCGGCCGTGCGCAGGCTGATCGAAACCGCGAGCGCCTCGTCGTCCTCGAGCAGCAGCGGCGGCAGCGATGTGCCCGCTTCGAGCTGATACCCGCCCGTCACGCCCGGTGCCGCACGCACCGGATAGCCGAGGCTGCGCAGGCGGTCGATGTCGCGGCGTACCGTGCGTTCGGTGACTTCCAGCCGCTCGGCAAGCGCCGCGCCCGACCAGAACCTCCGGGTCTGGAGCAGCGTGAGGAGCCGGAGCAGCCGTGCGGAAGTCTGCAGCATCGGGGCGATTGTACGGCGGGAATGCGGACCGATCCTGTCCGCATTGCGGGCGTATAGTTCCATGCAGCACATCCGCAGCGGATGCCGGCTCGATGCAGAGGGAGAACGCCATGTCGATCGTCGTCTACGAGGCGCCGTCGTCGAGCGCCTCACCCGTCACGTGGGCACTGGCGGAGCTCAACGTGCCCCACCACCGCGTTCGTGCCCTGCCGGAGATCGCAGGGCATGCATCGAGCACGGGTCCGAGGCTCGCTCCGGACGGCAGCGTGCCCACTCTCGTCGTGAACGGCACGCCGATGTTCGATGCGCTCAGCATCCTCACCTGGCTCGGCGACAGCTACGGGGTCGCGCAGCGGCTCTGGCCTGCGGCGAACGCGCCGCACCGGCGCGAGGCGCTCACGTGGTCCACGTGGGCCTACGTCATGTACGGCGCGGCGCTGCATCGCCTTACGCAGGCGACGCGCGACCCGGACGAGCACGCCGTTCGCGATCCGGCAGCGGCCGAGCGGGCGCGCGGCGAGCTGGATCGTCTCCTGAAGGTTCTCGACGCGCGGCTCACCGGTGCGCCGTATCTGCTCGGTCAGGAGTTCTCGCTCGCGGATCTCATCGTGTCCTCGGTCGTGCGCTACGGCGAGTACCTCGGCGCCACCGTCGAGGGTCATGCGAACGTGCGCGCATGGCTCGAGCGGTGTCAGACGCGTCCCAAGCTGCGCGAGCTCCTCGATCTCGAGAACGCCGCGTGAGAGGTCGCGCCAGACGGGCGGCTCACTCGGGCACGGCGCCGGAGTAGATCGCGAGCATGCTGATCGTGTCCGTAAGACCGTGCGTGAGAATGAGCGGCCAGAGGTTGCGGTCGCGCAGCACGTACCACGTGCCGTAGACGAGGCCGATCCACACCGCGGTCAGAACGCCTCGTGCGCCGAGATAGGCATGGCCGAGGCCGAAGAGCACGGCCTGGATGACGATCGCGAGAGTGAGGAGCACCGTGCCGCGCCCGAGCGCCTTCTCGAGCCGCGTGAGCACGAAGCCGCGGAACAGCATCTCCTCGCCGAATGCGGCCGTCGTCCACGCGATGAGCAGAATGCGCGCGAGGGCGAGGGGATTGCCTCGAACGTCATCGAAGCGCGACAGCTCGAGCGACTGCCATCCCATGGCGTCCGAGACGGGATAGACGATGCCCACGACTCCCGCGACGCTGATCGCATAGAGAACGACCACCGCCAGGATCAGCCGCGGGAAGCTCGCGGGGCGGCGAAGTCCTATGGAGCTCCAGCTCTCGGACCGTGCGCGCAGTCTCCACCACGCGAGCAGCAGACCACCGATGATCGCCAGCACGCCGGGCACCGGCAGACCGATGAGGTCTCCGCCGACGAGTATCAGCATGAATCCGACGATGACGATGGCCAGATCGAGCAGCGCCTCACGCTTCACGTGATTCCTCCTTCGGAACGCAACGGGATCGCGCTCACCTGCCGGATGCGGAATATTCTGAGGCATTCTGCGGTCACGGGCATTTCCATCTCACCGGCCGGCGTCTCGAGGGCCGCTACGTGCACGCCGTACGCTACGCGCGCACCATGACACGATCGGGTCGCCCATGAGTCGCGTGTCGGACCTCGCACGTGCGGCAGTGACGGTTGGCATCGTCGGCGTGCTCAAGTTCTTCGTGTTACGGCGGGTGGAGGAGCGTGAGTGTCGGCGGTGCGTGCCAGCTCCAGCGCTGGGTGCCCGCCGGCGACGCATTTCTCGTGGTCGACTTCCGTTGACCGTCCGTGGCGGACGATGGCACGCAGAAGAGTCGCAACCCGTCGCTCACCGTGTTCCCGGTGTCCGGTTCCTTCGATGCCGGGACGAAGGTCACCGTCGAGTCTCCGCGCCTCACGCAGCCCGTCGAAGCGAACGTAATGCCTGCCGGAGCCGTGCTCGAAGATCGCGAAGTGGTCGAGCTCCTCAAGGGCGCGCTCGCGCAGAGTGGATCCTGGACGGTCCGGATCTCCACGCCGGACGCGTCCGAGCGCAGCTTCGAAGTGACGGCGGATGGATTCAATGTCGCGGCGGCAATGTTCGATGCATGCGTTGCCGCCGAATCGGAAGGCGCGGACTGAGACCCGGCGGCGCATGACAGTACGTCGCTCCCGCGTCGCGCGACGGTTGCGGGACGACTCCGGGAACCTTTAGAGTCCGCGTCCCTTTTTCCCACTTTCCCGTGCGCACCGGTGGCCCAGGCACGCCGCAGAGGATCGCTCGTACGCACGGCGCCTCGATGACTCGGAACATCTTCAGGGCAAGGGCGACCATCGCCTTCATCTTCGTCACCGCGGTGCTCGACATCGTGGCGATGGGCATCGTCATCCCGGTGCTGCCCGCGCTCATCGAGCAGTTCGCAGGCTCGAACGCGCGCGCGGGCGTCATCAACGGCGTGTTCGTCGCGCTTTGGGCGCTGATGCAGTTCGTCGCCTCGCCGGTCATCGGCTCGCTGTCGGATCAGTACGGGCGCCGGCCCGTCATTCTGCTCTCCGCGGCCGGGCTCGCCGTGGACTACGTGCTCATGGCGCTCGCGCCGAATCTGTGGTGGCTGGCGGCCGGGCGCATCATCGCCGGCGTCACTTCGGCGAGCTTCACGACCGTGTATGCGTACATGGCGGACATCACGCCGCCGGAGAAGCGCTCGCGGGCGTATGGTCTCATCGGCGCCGCCTTCAGCGGCGGCTTCGTCGCCGGTCCGCTCCTCGGCGGCATTCTCGGTGAGATCTCGCCGCGCACGCCGTTCTGGGTGGCCGCGGCGCTGAGCGGCCTCGCGTTTCTTTACGGACTCCTGATCCTGCCGGAGTCGCTCGCGCCCGAGAAGCGCATGCGCTTCTCGTGGTCGCGCGCCAATCCGCTCGGCGCGCTGCGGCTGCTGCGCTCACACCACGAGCTCTTCGGCCTCGCCGTCGTCAACTTTCTGCTCTACTTCGCGCATCACGTCTTCAGCGCGGTGTTCGTGCTGTACGCGGCGTACCGCTACGGCTGGAGCGCGTGGGAAGTCGGCGTGCTGCTCGCGCTCGTCGGCGTGCTCGACATGATCGTGCAGGGCACGATGGTCGGACCCTTCACGCGCCGCTTCGGCGACCGCGCCACGATGATCTTCGGTCTCTTCGGCGGCGCGGCCGGCGTTGCGATGATGGGACTGGCGCCGAACGGCTTCATATTCACGCTCGCGATGTTCCCCAATGCGCTCTGGGGACTCGCGATGCCGACGCTGCAGTCACTGATGACCCAGCGGGTGTCGGAGTCGGAGCAGGGACAGCTCCAGGGGGCGAACATGAGCGTGGCGAGCGTCGCAGGGATCGTTTCTCCGCTCTTCTTCGGTGCGGTCTATTCCTTCTCCATCGATGAGGCGGCCGGGCGGCAGTATCCGGGCGCGGCCTTCCTCATCGCGGGTGCCGTGCTGTTCGTCGCCGCGCTGATCGGCTGGCGCGTCGCGCGCCGCGTGGAAGGCGAGCTCAGAACGACACGGCCGCTCCCGCAAGCAGATCGTACTGGATGAAGGTGGAGCCGCTGCTGCGGATCCGGCACAGGCCCCCGAAATCTCCCGAAGCACAGAACACCGTGGAATCGGTGTCGAGGAAGGTGAGGAAACCGCGCGCCTCAAGCCGCAGGGCGAAGCGCGCGCTCACCGGTATGCGGACGCCTGCACCCAGCGAGAGGGAGAAGCGCGTCTCGTCGCGCACGCCCGGACCTTCCGGCCTCATGCGCGTCGCGCCCAGCGTGCCGACGATGTAGGGCGCGAAACGGTACTCGTCCGTCACGATCAGCGTGCCTCCGACGTGCAGGTACTCGACGTCGATTCCGACGCTGCCGAGCGGTGAGCCCGCCTCGAGCTCCGTTTCCTGCCTGCCGTAGAACAGCTCGTACTGAGAGAGGGGATCGCGTCTCAGGTCGAGCGCGAGCGAGAGGGAATGGGCGTCGTCGAGGTCCGCCTCAGTGCCACCCTCGTCGACCTCGAAGTCTCCTCCCAGGCGCTGCCCGACGAAGGGTGCGATCTCGAAGAACGGAAGCCGCGGATCCGCGGCGTGCGCCGCAGTCGTCCAGACGAGCGCGGCAAAGAGGAGTCCCGGGGTCCGCGTGTGCCGCATGGAAACACACCCTTTCCGTGGAGTGAACGATGATTATCTCACCATTGCAGGGCGCTCCCGGCGACTGTAGCGATGCGGGCGCTTCATATTCCCGGGTGATGCGCATAGACTGCCGCACTCGAGCCCGGGGCATCTAAAGAACAAGGCCCGCGGCTCGGTTCGCACCTTCCCGAAGGGGGGAACATGAAGCGTTGGATCTGGATTCCGGTCGTCATCGTCGTCATCGGCGCGTTCGTTTCCTGGCGCGCGTTCTCCGCCGACATCGAGTCGCGTCCGGACGTGCCCGTTACGCCCGAGATGATCGAGCGCGGCCGGTACCTCGCAGTCGCGGCCGATTGCATCGCCTGCCACACCGCACCGGGCGGCGAGCCGTTCGCGGGCGGCCTGGAGTTCGATCTGGGCGAGATGGGCAAGCTCTACTCGTCGAACATCACGCCCGACGAGGAAACGGGCATCGGCACGTGGAGCGATGACGACTTCCGCCGCGCCATGCACCTCGGCATCGGCAAGGGCGGCAAGCGCCTCTACCCGGCGTTTCCGTATGCGTCCTACTCGATGCTGACCGACGAGGACGTGCTCGCGATCAAGGCCTATCTCTTCAGCCTCGAGCCGGTGAAGAACACGCCACCGCCGAACGAGATGAAGTGGCCGTACAACCAGCGCTGGCTCATGGCGTACTGGAACTGGCTGTTCAATCCGGCCGAGCAGTTCGTTCCGGACGAGTCGCAGTCGCCGGAGTGGAACCGCGGCAAGTATCTCGTCGAGGGACTGGGGCACTGCGGCGAGTGCCATACGCCGCGCAATTTCCTGCAGGGCCCGAAGCGTTCTCAGGCCTTCGGCGGCGCGGTCACGCGGGGCTGGCACGCATACAACATCAGCTCCGATCCTGAGCACGGCATCGGGAGCTGGACCGACGAGCAGCTCGTTTCCTACTTCACGCGCGGTTACGCCGAAGGGCGCGGACCTGCTTCCGGGCCGATGGCCGAGGTCATCAGCCACAGCCTCCGTCATCTGACGGAGGAGGACATCCGCGCGATGATCGTGTACCTGCGGTCGACGAAGCCGATCGATTCGGGCATCCCCGCGCCGCGCGTGGCGGAGGCAGCCCAGCCGGCGGATGCCGGGGACGAGAACGAGCACGGCCGTCAGATGTTCGCGGCGCTCTGCTCGAACTGCCACAAGGCCGACGGCAGCGCGCGGCAGATTCCGTACGAAGCGCTGCGCGGTGAGCGCGCGCTGGCCGATCCGCATGGCACGAACCTGACCCAGGTCGTTCTGTACGGCACCGAGGTGCACACGCCGTACGGCAGGATCTCCATGCCGGGCTTCGGCGATGGCCACACGGACAGCGATCTTGCCGCGGTGATCAACTATGCCGCGGCGAAGCTCGGCGGGCAGAAGCTCAACATCACGCCCGAGGAAGTGGCGAAGCGCCGTACACGGCCGCCCGCGAGACTCTGATCGGCGCGCAGGCACATGCGAGCGCCCGCCCGGAGAGATCCGGGCGGGCGCTTTCTTTTTCGTCGCTCCGCAGGACTTCCGGCGCGGGGTGAGCCGTGTTTCAACCGGCCAGTGCGATCTCGACGCGCTTGTTGCGCCTGCCTTCGTTGCGGATGCGCAGGACGCGGATGGCGCCGATCTCGCCGACGTTCTTCACGTGCGTCCCGCCGCAGGGCTGCAGATCGATGCCGGGGATCCTGAGCAGACGTATGCGCCCGGTGCCGCGCGGCGGCTTCACGCTCATGGTCTTCACGAGCTCGGGCTGCGCGTCGAGCTCCTCGTCCGTGATCCAGACCGTCTCGGTGTCGACCGCGCGCGCGATGAGCGCGTTCGTCTCGCGCTCGATCTTCTGCGCATCGAGCAGGCTCATGTCGATGTCGAAGTCGAGCCGCGCGCGATCCGGTGCGATGTTTCCGCCCGTCACCGGCGCCACGATCACGGCCGACATCACGTGCAGCGCCGTGTGCAGGCGCATGAGCGCGTAGCGGCGATCCCAGTCGATCTCGAGCGTCACGGGCTCTCCGACCTCGAGCCGCGGCGCCTCGGGTGCAGGAATGTGGACCACGGAGTCGAGCGTCTCACCCTTGCGCGTATCGACGATGGGAATGCGCTCGCCGCTCGCGCGGATGAGGACGCCGGTGTCGCCCGGCTGTCCGCCGCCGAGCGGGTAGAAGATCGTGCGGTCGAGCTCGATCCCGCGCTCGTGAACCGCCACGACGCGCGCGGTCGCGGTTCTGAGATAGGCATCGTCCCTGAAGAGAAGCTCCGTCGGCATGGTTCTTACCGTCCCGCCCTGCAGCCGGACGCCGATTCTAGCCAATGACGTGACTGGGTCCCGCCCGGCAACGCTTCAGGAGCTGTCGCCGGCCGCGTCGAGAAACTCCGCGATCAGTCGATTCCGTTCCGCGATCGCCGTGCCCGGTTCGGTCGGGCCGATGGCGTTCAGCCACCTGAGCGCCCTCGGGGATACGGCCGGGATGTCGTGGAAGTTGAGATGCTTCGTGCCCGGGATCGTGGTTTTCGTGATCTCCACGTGATCGGCCGCCGCGGCCCTGATCCGTCGCTCGAGCTGCGCCTGCTCCTGCTTCTCCTCGGCGCGCTGAGCCGCCTGGAGCGCCCGAAGCTCGGCGAGCTGACTCCTGTGCTGAAGTGCGATCACGACATGACCATGGCTCGCGAGGTGCTCCATGAGCATGGAGTTCTCGGACGCGAGCGAGATCATTCCGTGGTTGTAGATCGAAACGCGCGGCGGCCAGGCGTTCGCGGCATACGGTGCGGCGTGGCGAGCATTCGTCACGATCCTCATGGCCGGCCGCAGGAAGAGCTTGAGGAGAGGGGCACGTTCGCCTCGGTGCTTCCGCGGCGATATAGTCGGCACGAGAGGAGGGGCGAATGGAAATCACGGGTGGATGTCTGTGCCGGGCGGTGCGTTACCGGATCACGGCCGAGCCGATCACGGCGCGCGTGTGCTGGTGCAGGCTCTGTCAGTACATCGGCGCGGGGAGCGCGACGGTCAACGTCTGCTTCCCGAGCGATGCCATCACGATCGAGGGTGAGCTGCGCGACTACCGCAGCGTCGCCGACAGCGGCAACGTGATGCATCGGCGTTTCTGCCCCTCGTGCGGCACGCATCTCTTCAGCGAGGCCGAGTCGCGTCCGCACCTCATCTTCGTGCGTGCGGGAACGCTCGACGATCCCGAGATCGCACGGCCCGCGATGACGATCTGGACATCTGCGGCGCCGAGCTGGGCATGCATCGATCCGCAGCTCCCGGCGCTCGAAGGGCAGCCTCCTCCTGCGGCATGAAAGCCGCGGTCTGACAAGTCTTGTCGTGCGCGGAGCCTTCCGCGCATAGTGCGCGCCCGTTTTCCGATCGTTCGCTTCAATGCTCAGTATCGAATCCCGGATTGCGGCCGAGCTTTCGGTCAGGCCGCAGCAGATCGAGGCCGCGGTCGCGCTTCTCGACGGCGGCGCCACGGTTCCCTTCATCGCACGCTACCGCAAGGAGGCCACGGGCGGGCTGGACGACGCCCAGCTTCGCATCGTCGAGGAGCGGCTCGGCTACCTGCGCGAGCT
>QGVD01000118.1 GCA_003242685.1 Pseudomonadota bacterium
CGCTCGAGCAGGCCAGCATCTCCCCACAGTGCGGATTCGCCAGCACCGTCGAGGGCAACGCGATCGACATGGAGGCGCAGGCTGCGAAGCTCCGCCTCGTCGTCGAGATCGCCCGCGAGGTCTGGGGCGAAGCCTGAGACTTCGCTTCTTCTTCCCGCCTGCGGGGCGACGAGACATGGAAGCGTGGAGTCTCTCCTCCGTTGCCGGAAAAAGGGGAGGCGTGCCGCGACGTCGAACGTACCGCTTCGGGCGCGACGCAGCGCTCAGGTCTGCGCACGTCGATGAGGGGCAGGGGACCGATGACGCCTATACTCCGTCCAAATAGGCGGAATCCGGAAAAATGATTGCCCCCGTCGCGCCTCAACCGGTAACGTTTCGATCTTGACCATGAAAGCCCTAGACCCCACCCAGCGCGAAACCGTCAACCGCATCATTGCGCAGCACAAGGATCGTCCCGGTCCTCTGCTGGAGGTGCTGCACGGGGTGCAGGACGCGCTGGGATACGTACCCGCGGACGCCGTCCCGCTCATCGCCGACGGCCTCAATCTTTCGCGCGCCGAAGTGCACGGCGTGGTCACCTTCTATCACCACTTCAGGCACGCGCCTCCGGGACGTCACGTCGTACAGCTCTGCCGCGCCGAGGCCTGCCAGTCGATGGGCGCCGAGGGACTCGCGGCGCACGCGAAGAAGCGTCTGGGTGTCGATTTCCATCAGACGACCGCGGACGGCAAGTTCACTCTCGAGCCGGTCTTCTGCCTCGGCAACTGTGCATGCTCGCCCGCTGCCATGATCGACGGTGAGCTGTACGGTCGCGTCACGCCCGAGCGCTTCGACGAGCTCGTGAAGGAGTGGGAGGGCCGGCCGTGAGCGTCACCATCTACGTTCCTCGCGACGCCAGCGCGCTCTCGCTCGGAGCGGAGAGCGTCGCGCAGGCGCTCGCGCGCGAGATCGAGAAGCGGCGTCTCGACGCGACCATCGTCCGCAACGGCTCGCGCGGCATGTTCTGGCTCGAGCCGCTCGTCGAGGTGGAGACGGGCGAGGGCCGCATCGCCTACGGGCCCGTGAAGGCGAGCGACGTGCCGGGCCTCCTCGATGCCGGTCTGCTCCAGGGCGGCGCTCACGCGCTGCGCCTCGGGCCGACCGAAGAGATTCCTTATCTCAGGAACCAGCAGCGCCTGACGTTCGCGCGCGTCGGTGTGATCGACCCGACCAGTGTCGCGAGCTACGTCGCGCACGGTGGATTCCAGGGACTGCGCAACGCGCTCTCCATGACCCCGGAGCAGATCGTGCAGGCCGTGATCGACTCCGGTCTGCGCGGGCGCGGAGGCGCGGCGTTCCCCACCGGCATCAAGTGGAAGACGGTCCTCGAGCAGAAGGCGACGCAGAAGTACATCGCCTGCAACGCGGACGAGGGCGATTCGGGCACGTTCTCCGACCGCATGCTGATGGAAGGCGATCCGCTCTCGCTCATCGAGGGCATGACGATCGCCGGCCTCGCGGTCGGTGCGACGCAGGGATACATCTATCTCCGTGTCGAGTACCCGCATGCACACCGGGCGCTGAAGGAAGCCATCGCCGCCGCCCGTGAGGCCCGCTATCTCGGCCGCGACATCCTGGGCAGCGGCCGGCACTTCGACATCGAGGTGCGCCTCGGTGCCGGCGCCTACGTCTGCGGTGAAGAGACTTCGATGCTCGAGAGCCTCGAGGGCCGCCGTGGCGAAGTCCGGGTTCGTCCTCCGCTGCCGGCCGTCAAGGGACTCTTCGGCCAGCCCACGGTCGTGAACAACGTCGTGACGCTCGGCACCGTCCCGACGATCCTGCACAAGGGCGCGAAGTTCTATCAGGACTTCGGTGTAGGCCGCTCGCGCGGCACGCTGCCGATCCAGCTCGCGGGAAACATCCGGCGGGGCGGGCTTGTCGAAAGAGCATTCGGTGTCACGCTGCGCGAGCTGCTGTACGATTACGGCGGAGGCTCGGCTACCGGGCGTCCCATCCGGGCCGTGCAGGTCGGCGGACCGCTCGGAGCCTACATCCCCGAGTCGCAGTTCGACGTGAAGGTCGACTACGAGGCGCTCGCGGAGATCGGGGCGCTGCTGGGGCACGGAGGTATCGTCGCCTTCGACGATACCGTGAACATGGCACGGATGGCCCGGTACGCGATGGAGTTCTGCGCACTCGAATCGTGCGGCAAGTGCACGCCCTGCCGCATCGGCTCCACGCGCGGCGTGGAGGTCATCGACCGCATCATCGCGGGACGCGAGCGGGAGCGGAATTTGCGTCAGCTCGAGAAACTGTGCGAGACCATGCTCCACGGCTCGCTGTGCGGTCTCGGCGGCATGACGCCGTATCCGGTCCAGAGCGCCATGCGGCATTTCCCCGAGGACTTTCGCGCACCGGTCAAGTAGAGGCACGAGGATCCTCGGGCCCGGCGGAGTGAGCAGCTATGTACGCCATCGATTACGAAGATCTCGGAACCCCTCCCAGCCAGAGCCAGGCTCAGGTCACGGTCGAGATCGACGGTAAGCCGATCACGGTTCCCGCCGGTACGTCCGTGCTGCGTGCCGCGGCGCTGGCAGGGGTGAAGATCCCCAAGCTGTGTGCCACGGATACGCTCAAGGCATTCGGCTCCTGCCGGCTCTGCCTCGTCGAGATCGAGGGCCGGCGCGGCTACCCCGCGTCGTGCACGACCGAGGTCGCCGACGGCATGAAGATCCGCACCCAGAGCGAGAAGCTCGGCGAGCTGCGCCGCGGCGTGATGGAGCTCTACCTTTCCGACCATCCGCTCGGACACGGCGGGAGCGAGTCGCAGCCGCGGACCGAGTTCCGCGAGATGGCGAAGCTCGTCGGCGTCGATTCCCACCCGTACGGTGACGACTGCGCGACGCATCGCGGCGCAGCCGTGGACGACAGCAATCCGTATTTCGTCTTCGATCAGTCGCAGTGCATCGTCTGCTCGCGCTGCGTGCGCGCCTGCGACGAAGTGCAGGGGACCTTCGCGCTCACCATCCAGGGCCGCGGCTTCGCCTCCAAGGTCGCGGCGAGCCAGAACGAGCCCTTCCTCGAGTCGGAGTGCGTGTCCTGCGGTGCGTGCGTCGAGGCATGCCCCACCGGCGCGCTCACCGAGAAGTCGCTGCTTTCGCTCAGCGCGCCGCCCGAGCGTGCGGTGAAGACGACGTGCGCGTACTGCGGCGTCGGCTGCTCGTTCAAGGCGGAGGTGCGCGGTACGGAAGTCGTGCGCATGGCGCCGGACCGCACCGGCCACGCCAACCACGGCCATGCCTGCGTGAAGGGCCGCTTCGCGTACACCTACGCCACGCATCCCGATCGCGTCCTCAAGCCGATGATCCGCAAGCGGATCACGGATCCGTGGCAGGAGGTGAGCTGGGAAGAGGCGATCAACTACGCGGCGAGCGAGTTCAAGCGGCTGCAGGCGCAGTACGGGAAGTACTCGATCGGCGGCATCACGTCCTCGCGCTGCACCAACGAGGAGACGTTCCTCGTCCAGAAGCTCGTGCGCGCAGCCTTCGGCAACAACAACGTCGACACCTGCGCGCGCGTGTGCCACTCGCCGACGGGCTACGGCCTCAAGCAGACGCTCGGTGAGTCGGCGGGCACGCAGGCGTTCGACTCAGTGATGAAGTCGGACGTCATCGTCGTGATCGGCGCCAATCCCACGGACGCGCATCCGGTCTTCGCTTCGCAGCTCAAGCGCCGCCTGCGTCAGGGTGCGAAGCTCATCGTCATCGATCCGCGCGTCATCGGTCTCGTGCGGTCGCCGCACATCAAGGCGGACTACCACCTGCAGCTCCGTCCGGGCACCAACGTCGCGGTCATCAATGCGCTGGCGCACGTCATCGTGACGGAAGGGCTCGTCAACGAGGCGTTCGTCAGGGAGCGCTGCGAAGTCGATTCGTTCGAAAAGTGGCGGGCCTTCGTCGCCGAGGAGCGCAATTCGCCCGAGGCCACGGAGTCGATCACCGGCGTCCCGGCGCACCTCGTGCGCGGCGCCGCGCGCCTCTACGCGACCGGCGGCAACGCCGCGATCTACTACGGCCTCGGCGTCACCGAGCACAGCCAGGGCACGACCATGGTCATGGGCATCGCGAACCTCGCGATGGCCACGGGCAACCTCGGACGCGAGGGTGTGGGCGTGAATCCGCTGCGCGGTCAGAACAACGTGCAGGGCTCGTGCGACATGGGCTCCTTCCCGCACGAGTTCAGCGGCTACCGGCACGTGTCCGATCCGGCCACCCGCAAGCTCTTCGAGTCCGTCTGGGGCGTGCCGCTCGAGTCCGAGCCGGGACTGCGCATCCCGAACATGTTCGAGGCCGCGCTCGACGGCACCTTCAAGGGTCTCTACGTGCAGGGCGAGGACATCGCCCAGTCGGATCCGAACACCAACCACGTCTACGCCGCGCTGTCGGCGATGGAGTGCGTGGTGGTGCAGGACCTGTTCCTCAACGAGACGTCGAAGTTCGCGCACGTCTTCCTGCCCGGCTCGTCCTTCCTCGAGAAGGACGGAACGTTCACCAACGCCGAGCGGCGCATCTCGCGCGTGCGCAAGGTGATGCCGCCGCTCGCCGGGTACGAGGACTGGCAGGTCACGATGATGCTGTCGAACGCGCTCGGGTACCCGATGCACTACGACCACCCGTCGCAGATCATGGACGAGATCGCGCGCACGACGCCGACCTTCGCCGGCGTGAGCTACGAGAAGCTCGACCGGCTGGGCAGCATCCAGTGGCCGTGCAACGAGAAGGCGCCCGAGGGCACGCCGACGATGCACGTGGGCGAGTTCGTGCGCGGCAAGGGCAAGTTCTTCCGCACCGAGTACGTGCCCACGGACGAGCGGACCTCGAGCCGCTTCCCGCTCATTCTCACGACGGGCCGCATCCTCACGCAGTACAACGTGGGCGCGCAGACGCGCCGCACGGCGAACGTCGCGTGGCACAGCGAGGACGTTCTCGAGATCCATCCGCACGATGCGGACGTGCGCGGCATCAAGGACGGCGACTGGGTCGGCATCATGAGCCGCACCGGCGAGACGGTGCTGCGTGCGAAGGTGACCGATCGCATCCAGCCCGGCGTCGTCTACACGACGTTCCACTTCCCCGAGACGGCGGCGAACGTCGTGACGACGGAGAATTCGGACTGGGCGACGAACTGCCCCGAGTACAAGGTCACGGCCGTGCAGGTGGTGCTCGTCAATCAGCGCGATGCGTGGCAGCAGCGTGCGAAGGCGCGGCACACGGCGCCAGCACGGCCGCGCCGCGATGTCGCGCCAGCATGACGAGAAGCTGAACGTCACCGCCGGCGAACCGGCGGTGGGCGCCGGCTCGCAGCCGCCCGCCCTCATCGGCGCGGCGAGCCCGGAGAAGGCGAGCGCGACCGCCCAGGTCGAGCGCTGGACGCACCGCACGCAGACGCG
>QGVD01000061.1 GCA_003242685.1 Pseudomonadota bacterium
GCCACGCAGTTCACCGACTGGAACATGGTGTCCTCGATCGGCGGCTTCGTGTACGGCGTCTCGCAGCTCCTCTTCATCTACGTGATCTGGAAGGCCGTGCGCGCCGGTGAGCCCGTGGGCAACAAGGTCTGGGAGGGCTCGCACGGTCTCGAGTGGGAGCTGCCCTCGCCGGCACCGTACCACTCGTGGGAGACGCCGCCTTCGGCCGACGTCATTGCACGAGGAGCCGCGCATTGACCGATCGGGACGACGAAAGGGAACGGCGCCGGCGCGCGGTGCGGAGTGCGATCATCCTCGGCCTCGTAGCGCTCGCCGTGTACGTCACCTTCATCGTCATGACCGCGATGCGCAATCCGTAAGATGGACGCACGAGACCGCAGGAGCGACAACCGCAGGCTGACGCTGAAGCTGCTCGGCTTCGCCGCCGGCAGCTTCGCGTTCGGCTTCGCTCTGGTTCCCCTGTACGACGTGATGTGCGAGATCACCGGGTACGGGAACCAGAAGTCGCTCACGCGCTCGGCCGACGTGGCCGGGACGCAGCCGGACCTCGAGCGCACCGTCACCGTGGAATTCGTCACTCAGGTGCCCAGCGTCGGAAGCTGGGAATTCCGGCCCGTCGTGCGCTCGATGGAAGTGCATCCGGGCCGGCTGTACGAAGCGCAGTTTGTCGCGCAGAACCTCACCGGCCGCGACACCGTCGCGCAGGCGATTCCGAACGTCGCGCCGTCGAAGGCGGCGGCGTACTTCCGCAAGACCGAGTGCTTCTGCTTCACGCCGCAGCACTTCCAGGCCGGTGAGGAGCGCGCGATGCCGGTGCGCTTCATCGTCGACCCCGCGCTGCCCGCGTACGTCGACCGCATCACGCTCGCATACACCTTCTACGATGCCGCTTCGGGCGCCCGGGTGGCATCCGCGTCGGAATGAAGAACACGTGAATCTATCCTAGGACTCGACATGGCCCAGGCACACGCACACGACCCGAACCGCTACTACGTTCCGCACGAGAGCCCGTGGCCGATCTTCGGCTCGGTCGCGCTCTTCACCCTGGTCCTGGGTACCGTCGCGTACCTCAACGAATGGACCGGCGCGTGGGCGTTCATCCCCGGTGCGCTGCTCCTAGCCTTCATGTTCTTCGGCTGGTTCTCGACGGTGATCGCGGAGAACCAGAGCGGCCTCTACAACATGCAGGTGGACCGCTCGTTCCGCATGGGAATGATGTGGTTCATCTTCTCCGAGGTGATGTTCTTCTCCGCGTTCTTCGGCGCCCTGTTCTACGCGCGCATGCTGTCGGTGCCCTGGCTGGGCGGCGCGGGTACGAAGTTCTTCAGCCACCTTCTGCTGTGGCCCGATTTCGAGGCCACCTGGCCGACCAGCGGCCCGGCGCAGGTCGGCGGCCGCGAGGACGGCACCTTCGACGTGATCCCCGCGTTCGGCCTGCCGGCGCTCAATACCGCCATCCTCCTCACGAGCGGCCTGACGATCACGATCGCGCACCACGCGCTGCGTGCCAACAAGCGCTCGCAGCTCGCGATCTTCCTCGCCGCGACGTTCATCCTGGGCTTCATCTTCGTCGGGCTGCAGGCGTGGGAGTACGCCGAGGCCTGGAATCACCTCGGCCTGCGCCTCTCGACGGGAATCTACGGCTCGACGTTCTTCATGCTGACGGGCTTCCACGGCCTGCACGTGACGATCGGCGCGATCATGCTGCTCGTCATCTGGCTGCGCGTCCTGCGCGGTCACTTCACGCCGACGCGGCACTTCGCCTTCGAGGCGGTCGCCTGGTACTGGCACTTCGTCGACGTGGTGTGGCTCGGCCTGTTCGTCTTCGTGTACTGGCTCTGACGTCGAGTCGTTCTCTCCTCTCTCCCCTCGAGGGAGAGAGGAGACTCCTCACCCGATCCTCGTCCGGTGCAGCAGGTGAGTGAGGAGTTCTTCTACGGACCGCTGACCGGCGGCGTGGCGTGCGGGGTGAGCAGGCCCGCGAGCCAGGCGATCATCAGCAGGATGAAGAGGGCCAGGGAAAGGCCGATGCGGAAAGTGAGCGCACGGACCATCTTCTGCGAGTGGCCCCGGCTGCGCACGAGATGGAAGAGCGCCGAACCGAGACTGAACACGATCGCGAGCAGCACGCCGATGACCAGCAGTCGCATCAGGAAATCCATTTCATCGCTCCATGCTGAAGCGCGGTCGCGGGTGTGAACGAGGATCGGTCGTCCGTGAGCAATTCCCGTGCCCGTCGTACGCATACCCATCGGCCGTCGAGTGTTCGCACCGTCCTGGTCAATGACGGTGCTGACGCTCGTCGGGTGCGCGATCTTCGTTTCGCTCGGACGCTGGCAGTGGGAGCGCGGACAGCTCCGTGAGGCCGAGTGGCAGGCTTTCGAGCGCGGTGCCGAGCGAGTGCTGCCGCTCGGCACGCGAAGTCTCGATGAGCTGGAGCGTTTTCAGCGCGTCTCGGTCAGCGGCAGGTACGACACCGAGCGGCAGTTTCTGCTGGACAACCGCACGCACGACGGCCGTGCCGGCTACGAGGTGCTGACGCCGCTCGTGCTCCAGGACGGCCGTGCGCTGCTCGTGAACCGGGGCTGGGTGCCGTTCACCGGCTATCGCGAGCGGCTGCCGGACGTGTCGCTCGACGCGCCGGAACCGCTCGAGGTGAAGGGCCGTGTCGCGGAGCTGCCGCGCGCGGGGATCGCTCGCGGGCGCGTCGCACCCGCGCTCGATGCGCCCTGGCCGAAGCTCGCGAGCTTTCCGAGCATGGAGCAGTTGAGCCATGCACTCGGACGCGAGCTCGAGCCGCGGATTCTGCTGCTCGACCCGGACGAGCCGCACGGCTACGTGCGCGAATGGAAGCCGCCGGGCCCGCAGCCCGAGACGCACTGGTCCTACGCGATCCAGTGGTGGTGCTTCGCGGCGCTGGCGCTGATCCTGTGGTTGACGCTCAGCACGCGCAAGGTGAGTGAGGATTCAGCATCGAAATGACATCGGACCCGATCGCTCCTGAGCTGCGGTCCCGCAATCTGCGGACGATCCTGCTGCTGGCGGCGCTGTTCCTTCTGCCGCTCGTCGCATCGTTCGTGCTCTATTACGGCAATCTGTGGCGGCCGTCGGGCAGCGCCGCGCACGGCGAGCTCATCGAGCCGCAGCGACCGCTGCCGCGCATCGCGCTTCCGCGCCTCGACGGTGCCGCCGCCGATGGAGATGTCTTCACCCGCAAGTGGTCCCTCGTCTACGTCGGGAGCGGCGCCTGCGACGACGCCTGCCGGCGTGCGCTGCTCGTGATGCGGCAGGACTGGATCGCGCTCAACGAGGACATGCCGCGCGTGCAGCGCGTGTTCCTCGTGACCGCCGACTGCTGCGACCGGGAGTTCCTCGAGCGCGAGCATCCGGGTCTCATCCTGCTCGATGCCTCCGTAGAGGCGGCAGGGCCGCTGCTCGGCAACTTCACGGCGCCCGAGCGCGAGCACCGGATCTTCATCGTCGATCCGCTCGGCAATCTCATGATGCAGTTCGACGCGCGGCAGGACCCCAAGGGCCTGCTCAGGGACCTCGAGCGCCTGCTGCGCCTCTCTCACATAGGCTGAACCTCCATGCAGACACTCATCTGGATCCGCCGTCTGGCACTCGCCGGTGTGCTGCTGTGTCTCATCGTCGTCGTGCTCGGCGCCTACGTGCGTCTCACCGCCGCCGGTCTGGGCTGTCCCGACTGGCCCGGCTGCTACGGCCATCTCACGCCGATCGGTGCGGCGGAGAATCCGGCGGCACAGGCCGCCTTCCCGAACGTGCCGCTCGACATCGGCAAGGCGTGGCGGGAGATGATCCACCGCTACGCGGCCTCGACGCTCGGGCTCATCATCGTCGTGATCACCGCGCTCACGATCGCCGCGCGCAACGCGCGTCCCGTGAGGGTTCCCTTCGTGCTCGTGCTCCTCGGCACGGTGGTGTTCCAGGGCATCCTCGGCATGCTCACGGTGACCTGGCAGCTCAAGCCGCTCATCGTGACGCTGCACCTCCTCTTCGGCCTCACGACCCTGGGACTCCTGTGGTGGCTGTGGCTCTCGGTGCGCCCATCGCGGCTGGCGACCGTTCGCACCGCAGTGCGCGAGCGGTCCGCTCCGCTGCACGAGACGCGCAGGATCGGCACCGCCCGGCGGATGGCGCTCGTCGCGTTCGTGGCCCTGGGTCTTCAGATCGCGCTCGGCGGATGGACCAGCAGCAACTACGCCGCGGTCGCCTGCCCGGACTTTCCGAAGTGCCAGAACGCCTGGTGGCCTGATACCGACTATGAGGACGCGTTCGTGCTCTGGCGCGGGCTTGGCATCAACTACGAAGGCGGCGTGCTCGATCACCCTGCGCGCGTGGCGATCCACTTCACGCACCGGCTCGGCGCGATCGTCGCGACGCTCGCGATCGTCCTCGCCGTCTGGTCCGTGTGGCGCACGCAGGCGCTCTCACGGGCGCGCCCGGCGGCCATCGCGCTCGCGGCCGCGCTCGTTCTGCAACTCGCGATCGCCATCGCGATGGTGCTGCGCGCCTTCCCGCTGTGGCTCGCCACGGCACACAACGCCGGCGCAGCGCTCCTCGTGCTCGCGATGATCGCGCTCTACCGGAGCCTGAGTGAAAGCGCCGCCGTACCCGCAATGGACACGGTCTCCGCCGTGCCGGGCCGGCTCGCACCCTGAGCATCCCGGCGCGGCACGAGCCTGCGCATCCGGCACCGCATCTGTTACCCTTCGCGTCCCCCGCGGATCACCCCGCCGCGGCACCAGACATCGTGGCGACCGAATCCAACCTCACGCCGACCGCTCAAGCGACCTGGCGCAACTACCTCGAGCTCACCAAGCCCAGGGTCGTCATGCTGATCGTGTTCACGGCCATCGTGGGCACGCTGCTGGCGAGCCCGGGTCTGCCGCCGCTCGACGCGCTCGTCTGGGGAAATCTCGGCATCGCGCTCGCTTCGGCGTGCGCGGCCGCCATCAACCACGTGCTCGACCGCCGCATCGACGAGCAGATGGCGCGCACGCGCGGCCGCCCGCTGCCCACGGGACAGCTCTCGGAACGGCAGGCGCTCACCTTCGCTGCGGTGCTCGGCTTCGCCTCGATGGCGATCCTCGCCTTTCTGGTCAACCTGCTGACCGCGGTGCTGACTTTCGTCTCGCTGATCGGCTACGCGGTGATCTACACGGTCTGGCTCAAGCGCGCGACGTCGCAGAACATCGTCATCGGCGGAGCGGCGGGTGCCGCACCCCCCGTGCTGGGCTGGACCGCCGTCACGAACAGCGTCGATCCGAACGCGCTGCTGCTGTTCCTCATCATCTTCGTGTGGACGCCGCCGCACTTCTGGGCGCTCGCCATCGCGCGGCGCGACGAGTATGCCCGCGCCGGCATACCGATGCTGCCCGTCACGCACGGCGTGGAGTTCACGCGGCTGCACGTGCTCCTCTACACCGTGCTGCTCGTGATCGTGACGCTCCTGCCGTTCCTCACCGGGATGAGCGGACTCATCTATCTCGCGGTGGCGCTGGTGCTCAACGCGATGTTCCTCTACTACGCGCTGGCGCTGAAGATCACCGCGCGTGCCGAGCTCCCCATGAAGGTCTTCAAGTTCTCGGTGCGCTACCTGATGTGGCTGTTCGCTGCGCTGCTCGTCGACCACTATCTGCCGACGACGCAGATGCTCGCGCTCGCTTCGCGCTGAGACCCTCCCGCTTCAGTTCCCGAAGCGGATCTCCTTGAGCACGCCTTCGCTGAAGGTGAGAGTGGCGGGAAGCTTTCCGTAGCCGCGCTCGTAGTGCCAGACCTCGCGCGTCGTCGTGCCGATGACGTACGTCGTGCCGTTCGCACGGCGCGCGCGCACCGGCTCGCTGATCTCGGAACGCGACGTGGGCTCGCCGCACTTCGCCAGCACGTAGGCCCGCATTGCCCCGCGCTCGATGAGGACGCTGCCACAGCGCAGTGTCTCGCCGTGCGCGTACGGCGCGCCGCAGACGAGGGCGACGGCGAGCAGGAACGTGCGCACGCGCATCGTGATCCGCCTTCAGCCGCTCGCGGCGCGCGCTTCGCGCGTGAGGTGCGCCCGCCAGGAGGAGATTCGGCGGTCGTTCATGAGCAGCACCCCGCAGGCCTCGTAGTGGTCCGCGTCGATGCGCGCGAGATGCTCGACGCCGTGATACCCGCCGTGATCGGAGTAGTACACCGAGAGGATGGAAGGCCCCACGATGCAGAACGTGCCGTGCAGGTGCCCGAGCGCCGGGTTCTCCGACGTCCACTTCGCGGTGAGCGCGTCCTTGCCCGGCGGCTGGATCAGATAGAGATGCTTGAACTCGACGTGCGGCGAGCAGAGCACCTTCATCGACCCGGCGATCATCCAGCACTCCTCGTCGTGCCGGACCTCGGTGCGGCCCTCGATGGCGCTTTCGCGTCCGTCCTCGCTCCAGAAGGCGCCGGTCGCGGTCCAGACCGCCGGCTCGTAGAGAAACGTGTGCTCGGTCCTCATGGCGGCTCTCCTGCTGCCATCAGCGGCCCTGGAACAATCGGTCGGCGACGAAGGGATTGCTGCGACGCTCGTCACCGAACGTGGACATTGGACCGTGTCCCGGCAGGAAGCGCACGTCGTCGCCCAGGGGGAAGAGATTCTCACGGATCGAGCGGATGAGGGTGTCATGGTCTCCGCCCGGGAAATCCGTGCGCCCGATGGATCCCTTGAACAGCACGTCGCCGACGATCGCGAAGCGCCCCGGCGCGTGGAAGAACACCACGTGTCCGGGCGTGTGCCCGGGACAGTGCAGCACCTCGAGCTCGACCTCGCCGACCCGCACCCGGTCGCCCTGACCGAGCCAGCGCGTCGGCTCGAACGGCCGGGCGTCCGTTCCCAATCCGAACATCGCCGCCTGCATGGGCAGGCGCTCGATCCAGAAGCGGTCGCCCGGATGCGGGCCTTCGATCGGCAGGCCTGCGCTCTCGGCGAGCTGCGCCGCAGCTCCCGCGTGATCCACGTGCGCGTGGGTCAGGAGAATCTTCTTGAGCTCGAGCTTCTCCTCGCGCACGGCCGCGAGCACCTCGTCCAGATCGCCGCCGGGATCGACCACGGCCGCCTCGCGCGTGCTCTCGCACCAGATGATCGAGCAGTTCTGCTGGAAGGCGGTGACGGGGAAGACTCGGATGCGCATGCCTGTCCTGGGCAATCGGCCGTCGGGATTATGGCGCGCCGCACCGCTTCACGGTACCGTGCACTGCGGTCGGAAAGAGGATCTCGAGGAACGGCGAGTCATGCTGATCGAGCGCATCTGGGCTGCAAACGACTATCGGAACTTCCACTATCTCATCGCCTGTCCGGAGACCGGCGAGGCGCTCGCCGTGGACCCGCTCGAATGGCGGCTGTGCCTCGACGCCGCGCGCAACCGGGGCTGGGAGATCACCCAGATCCTCAACACGCACGAGCACCGCGATCACACGGGCGGCAACCAGGGACTCGTCGCGGCCACGGGCGCGCGGGTGCTGGCACATGCCGGCGCGGCTTCGCGCATCGGCGGCGTCGATCGAGGGCTGCAGAAGGGCGACGTGATCCGTGTCGGCAGGACGGTGGAGCTCGAGTGCCTCGACACGCCGGGTCACACGCTCGCGCACATCTGCCTTTTCGCGCACACCGACGAGCCGGCGCTCTTCTGCGGGGACACGCTGTTCAACGCCGGGGCCGGCAACTGCCACAGCAGCGGCCGTCCGGATCTGCTGTACGAGACCTTCGTCGGGCAGCTCGCGCGCCTGCCGGACAACACGCGGGTATACCCCGGGCACGAGTATCTCGCGCGCAATCTCGAGTTCACCCTCGACCGCGAGCCCGACAACTCCGACGCGAAGGCGCTGCTCGAGCGCAGCCGCAATCACGATCCCGCGAAGGCCGTGGTCACGACCCTCGGCGAGGAGAAGCGCATCAACACCTTCTTCCGGCTGCAGAATCCCACCGTGATCGCGCGGCTGCGCGAGGTCTTCCCGGAGATCGGCGAGCAGCCCGATCCGAAGACCGTGTTCCTGAAGCTGCGGGAGCTGCGCAACCGCTGGTGAGCGCGGACCGCAGCGACACGTGTGGCGCGCGCGCGGGGCGCGCACGCGTGTGGCACGTCACTCCGGCCGGTAGGTGATCGGCACGTACCGCGGCTGTGCCGCCACGCGCGCGAGCCACGCGCGCACGCTCGGGTACGGTGTCAGATCGAGCTGCGCCTCGTGCGCCACGTGCGTATAGGCGTAGAGCGCGATGTCCGCGATGGTGTAGCGCTCGGCGACGAAGAAGGTCCGGCGCGACAGGTGCGTCTCCATCACGCCGAGGGCGGCGCGCCCGCGCTCGAGACGCTCCGGCAGCTCTGCGCGGCGCGGCGAGTCCTCGGGCAGATGCTTGAGGATGAACCGCGGTGTGGCGACGTAGGGCTCGTGGCTGTACTGCTCGAAGAACATCCACTGCAGCACCTGCGCGCGTCCGAGACGGTCGTCCGGGATGAAGGGCGTTCCTTCCGCCAGATACCACAGGATCGCGTTCGACTCGGGGAGGAAGGCGCCGTCCTCCAGCTCGAGCGTCGGGATGCGTCCGTTCGGATTCTTCGCGAGGAACTCGGGCGTGCGCGTGGCGCCCTTCAGAATGTCGAGCTCGACCCAGCGGTACGGACGCTGGAGCTGCGCGAGAAGCAGGCGGATCTTGTAGCCGTTCCCGGAATCGAGGAAGTCGTAGAGCGTCATCGGCATACACGGTCTCCTGATGCCGGGCGCAGTATCCGGCGCGCCGCGGCGCGCAGCCAAGCGACAAGCCATGCAGGGCCAGGCCAAGATATTCTTGGCCTCACCTCACGCCGCGACGACGCCCATGGCCCGCCGACTGCCGCCGCTCAATGCACTGCGCGCCTTCGAGGCCGCCGCGCGCCTCGGGAGCTTTGCAGCTGCCGCGGGCGAGCTGCGCGTGACGGCGTCGGCGGTCAGCCAGCAGGTCCGCAGGCTCGAGCGCTATCTGGGGACGCGCCTCTTCAAGCGGCTGCCGCACGGCCTGGTCCTCACCGAGATCGGCCGCGCCTATCTCCCCGAGCTCACCACGGGTTTCGACCGGCTGGCCGAAGCGACGCTGCGGCTGCGCTCGGGGCCTGCCGCGGGTCTGCTCACGGTGGCGACGCTCGCATCCTTCGCGAGCGGCTGGCTGATTCCGCGGCTCGCGAAATTCCGCGAGCGTCATCCGCGCGTGGACGTGTACCTCAAGACCGGCCGCGAGCTCGTCGACTTCCGCCGCGAGGACGTCGACCTCGCGATCCGCTTCGGACCGGGCGAACGCAGCGGCCTCAGGAGCATACGCTTCCTGGAAGAAGAGGTGTTCCCCGTCGCGAGCCCTTCGCTCGTGCCGCTCGCGCGCCTGCCGCTCTCGGTGGCGGAGCTCCGCGGGTGGCCGCTGCTGCACGACGTGGACGCCCAGCCGAATCAGCACTGGATGGGATGGCACGCCTGGTTCGAGCGCGCGGGCCTCGATACGGCCGAAGCGCTGCACGGGCTGCAGTTCACGGACTCGCGCGTGCTGCTCGATGCGGCAGTCGCGGGTCTCGGGATCGCGCTCGGGCGCGCGCCGCACGTGGAAGTGGAGCTCGCGCGCGGCCGGCTCGTGCGTCTTACGCGCGAGTCGTGGAAGGCGGAGTGGGCCTATCACCTCGTCGCGCCGGCCGCGAACTTCACGCGCCCCAACGTGCGCGCCTTCGTCGAGTGGCTCATGGAAGAGGCAGGCGCACCCGAAACGCGCTGAGATCCGCTTTCACCGGAGCGCGCCCGAACGCCCGAACGCGTATCGTCAGCGCTCGTCCTCGCGTGCACCGCTCAGTTTCTCGAGCACACGCGAGAAGTACTGCTGCTCGAGCTGCATGCTCCGCCGATGTCCCGCAGTGAGCGCGAGCCGCGCCTCGAGCACCCGCCAGCGGCGGTAGGCGACCGACCGCTCTTCGGGCGTCGAGGCAAGGGCGAGGAGCTGCTCTGCGTTAGCCAGCTCGCGCCGCAGCTCGAGCTCCGGAGGTACCATGCCGGCGTTCTTGAGGAGCCGGTAGGCCGCGCGCAGCTCTTCGGGCACGTGACTGTCGTCGTCGAGATCGAGCGGCTGCCCGGCGCCGGGCAGATTGTCGAACTCGCCGCGTTCCATCGCTTCGCGGATCCGGCGCTCGGCGAGTGCCGTGACCGGGTCCATTTCGGGTTTGATGTCCATCACTGCTCGATGATATCGATTCGAAGCCCCGACGGGCTGTGAACGGAAGCCATGCGCCCCTCACCGAGCAGCGAGCTCACGCGGCCGTGCTCCCTGACGCCGAAGCGCGCGCCGCGGGCGAGGATGGGCGCGAGATCGGGCACGACATAAGTGACGCCCAGAATTCCCCGTGTCGAAGCTGCAGCGGAGCGCGGCGCATCCTCCGCGAGAGCGGAAGCCTCGACGAGCGCGATGCGACCGAGATGGCTCTCACTGTCGCCCAGCACGAGCATCGGAGCGCTGCGCAGTCTCTCACCGGTTCCGATGGGAAAGCTGCCGCTCTCGAGCCGCTCGAGCCCGAGCACTTCGGTGAAGAATCCCGCTTCACGCTCGAGCTCGTCTGTCTCGATCAGGAGCCAGTACACCGCGTCGATGCGCTCGCGCGTGACGACCGCAGCACCCGGAGTTTCGACGATCAGCACTTCGACGCCGTCGGCCGCAGGCAGCCGCGCGGCGCGCAGCTTCCGACCACCGGGCTCGAGAATCCCCAGATCGCGTGCGGGCGTAAGACCCCCGGCAGAAAGCGCCTCGAGATACCGCTCGAGATCGCGCACGGCGACGGCGATACCGAAAGCCGGGCCTTCGGCAGAGCGACGAGATGCGTGCGTTCCCTGATCGGATCGCGCGAAGCGCACGAGATGAATGCCACCGTCGATGAGACCGGGCGCGTTGAGCAGCGCCTGCCCGACGATGGCGTCCGGCGCGTATCCGCGGAGAGCCGCGAGCGCCGGATCCGGGTCTTCACTGCGCCGGCTCACTTCCATCCCGAAACGCTCCGACCACAGCCCGAGCGCACGATCGAGGTCCTCCACGCCGAGGGTGACATAGGCGAAGGCGTGTGCCGAAGGACCGGCAAGCCCGGTGGTCGGTGCGCGCCGTTCGCCGTCATCCATCGACGCGAATGCCGCCGGCTGCGGGCGCTGGCAGGCGCACACGGCGATCCCGAGCAGCAGGGCGCCGAGGATCGAACGGCGGGCTGGTTTCGTAGCGCGGGATGTCGTGGTCACGGGGAAGAAGCGGGCTGCCTGATTCGATGATCTCTCCGCGCAGCGCCGCGGGTCAAAGCGGACTTCGGCTTGCTGCTCGCCACGGTCGCCGACCCGTTCGCTTCGCGTTACGCTTCAGCTCCGAGCCGGATCGACGGACCGTCACCATCGTGTACTCGCCCTTCTACCGCCGTGCCTTTCTCGTCGGGACCGTGCTCGTGCTCGGCTACGCGCTGCTCAAGATCCTGGATCCCTTCTGGGGCGCGCTCGGCTGGGCGGCGTTCCTCGCCTTCTTCCTGTATCCCGTGCACAAGTGGCTCACGGCGAAACTCAAGGGGAGGGTGAATCTCTCGGCCGGCATCATCACGGGGCTCACGCCTTTCGTCGTGATCGCGCCGCTCGCCGTGCTCGGCATCGTCTTCGCGCGGCAGGTGGCTAATCTCATCGAGTATCTGCGCTCGCTCGACTACAGCACCTATCCCGAGATCCTGGCCCGGCTCGAGAGCTATCCAGTGGTCGGTCGCGTGTTCGGCTGGCTGCGTGACGAGCTCTCGATCACCGCCGAGCAGGTGAGGGGCTGGGCGATCGACGGCGCACAGTCGCTGCTCAAATCGGCCGCTTCGGTCGGCAGCAACATGGTGCTCGGCGTCGTCGGCACGCTGGTCGGCTTCTTCCTGATGCTGTTCCTGCTGTTCTTCCTGCTGCGCGACGGCCGCTCGATGCTGATGCACGTCGTGCGCCTCGTGCCGCTCGACGACTCGCGCCGCCGCGCGCTCATCGTCTACCTCGCGGACGTGACCCGCGCCGTCGTGTACGGCTCGGCGCTGACGGCGCTCATCCAGGGCGCGCTCGTCGGGATCGGGTTCGCGATCGCGCAGCTTCCCGCGCCCGTGGTGTTCGGCGTGCTCGCGGCGATCGCCGCGTTCATCCCGGCCGCGGGAACGGGTCTGGTGCTCGTTCCCGCGGTGCTGTACCTCGCCCTGGTCGGCCGCTGGGGCGCCGCGGCCTTCCTGGCGATCTGGGCGGCAGTGGTGGGATTCTCCGACAACATCCTGCGCCCCGTGCTCACCGCGCAGCGCGCGCCCGTCTCGACGCTCGCGGTGTTCGTGGGTGTCATCGGCGGCGTGGCCACCTTCGGCTTCATCGGCCTCGTGATCGGCCCCGTACTGCTCAGCCTGATCGTTGCGTTGCTGCGGTTCGCCGAGGAGACGCTGGCCGGAGCCGACCGCAGGCGCAAGGGCGCACGCGCGGCGGCGAAAGCGGGCCCGGAAGAATAAATCCGCCTCCCGGGCGGCCGGCCGCCGTCCTTAACCGGTAGAATGCGCCCGCAATGGATTCCTCCCCGATTCTCGATTCCCTGAACGAGGCGCAGCGCGATGCCGTGACCGCGCCGCTCGGCCCCGTGCTCGTGCTCGCGGGCGCCGGCAGCGGCAAGACGCGCGTGCTGACACATCGCATCGCCTGGCTCATCCAGGAATGCGGCGTCTCGCCGCACGGAGTGCTCGCCGTCACGTTCACCAACAAGGCGGCCGGCGAGATGCGCGGGCGCGTCGAGCATCTCCTCGGCATCACGGGCAACGTTCTGTGGATCGGCACCTTCCACGGCATCGCTCATCGCCTGCTGCGCCTGCACTGGCGTGAGGCGGGGCTCGCGCAGAGCTTTCAGATCCTCGACTCCGAGGATCAGCTGCGGCTCATCAAGAGGATGCTGAAGGCTCAGAACCTCGACGAGTCCCGGTGGGTGCCGCGCGAGATCCAGTGGTTCATCAATTCGAACAAGGACGAGGGACTGCGTCCGAAGGACCTGCGCGACAACAACGATCCGACGCGCCGGCAGCTCATCCGGCTGTACGAGGAGTACGAAGAATCGTGCAGGCGCGCGGGCGTCGTCGACTTCGCCGAGCTCCTGCTGCGCGCCTACGAGCTGTGGCGCGACAATCCCGAGCTGCTCGCGCACTACCGGCGCCGTTTCCGTCACGTGCTGGTCGACGAGTTCCAGGACACGAACGCCATTCAGTACGCGTGGATGCGGCTGCTGGTCGGCTCCGAAGGCTGTCCCTTCGTCGTCGGCGACGACGACCAGTCGATCTACCGCTGGCGCGGCGCGCGCGTCGAGAACCTGCAGCAGTTCCGGCGCGACTTCCCGCAGGCGAAGCTCTATCGCCTGGAGCAGAACTACCGCTCCACCGGCAACATTCTCGACGCGGCGAACGCGCTCATCGCGCACAACTCCGGCCGCCTCGGCAAGAATCTCTGGACGAGCGGCGGCCGCGGCGAGCCGATCCGTCTCTACGCCGCGTTCAACGAGCGCGACGAAGCGGACTTCGTCCTGCAGCGCATCCGCGACTGGGTGCAGAGCGGCGGCAGGCGGCGCGACGTCGCGATCCTCTACCGCTCCAACGCTCAGTCGCGCGTCTTCGAAGATACGTTCTTCGCCGCGCGCATGCCCTACCGCGTGTACGGAGGTCTGCGCTTCTTCGAGCGTGCGGAAATCAAGGATGCGCTCGCCTATCTGCGTCTCGTCGCGAACCGCCGCGACGATCCTTCGTTCGAGCGCGTGGTGAACCTGCCGCCGCGCGGCATCGGCGCGAAGAGCCTCGACGTGATCCGCGAGTATGCGAAAGGCGCCGGCTGCTCGCTGTGGGAAGCCGCCGCTGCGTGCATCGGCGAGGAGCTGGGACCGAAGGCATCGGCAGCCGTGCACGGGTTCATGCAGCTCATCGAGCGCCTGGATCGCGAAACACGAGGGCTCGCGCTGCACGAGCAGGTCGATCACGTGCTCCAGGGCAGCGGGCTGCTCGAGTATCACAGGCGCGAGAAGGCCGACCGCGGCGAGGCGCGCATCGAGAACCTCGAGGAGCTCGTGAGCGCGGCGCGCGGCTTCGACCCGGAAACCGGTCCCGACGAGATGTCGCCGCTCGAAGCCTTCCTCGCTCACGCCGTTCTCGAATCCGGCGAGGGGCAGGCGGAGGCATGGGAGGACTGCGTGCAGATGATGACGCTGCATGCGGCGAAGGGACTGGAGTTCCCGGTCGTGTTCATGTGCGGCATGGAGGACGGTCTCTTCCCGCACCAGCGCTCGCTCACCGACATCGACGGCCTCGAGGAAGAGCGGCGTCTGTGCTACGTCGGCATGACCCGCGCCATGCAGCAGCTCGTGCTCACCTACGCGGAGCAGCGCCGCCTGCACGGCATCGACAGCTACGGTCAGCCGTCGCGATTCATCCGCGAGATCCCCGAGGAGCTCATCGAGGAAGTGCGGCCGCGCATCCAGGTCGCGCGTCCCGCGGTCGCGGGCCGCTTCCGCTACGACGAGCCCGCTCTGCCCGGCATGCGGCTCGGCGCGCGCGTGCGCCACAACAAGTTCGGCGAGGGCGTGATCCTCAACGTGGAGGGGAGCGGTCCGCACGCCCGCATCCACGTGCGCTTCGAGCGCGAGGGCACCAAGGTGCTGATGGCCGAGTACGCGAAGCTCGAGCCGGTGTGATGCCGTAGCCTCACATGAAGATCGTCATCCTCGGCGCAGGGCAGGTCGGTCGCACCGCCGCCCACCACCTCTCGCGCGAAGAGGCGAACGAGGTCACAGTCGTCGACACCAACGAGGACCTCCTGCGCGATCTGCAGGAGCGCCTCGACATCCGTACCGTGGCGGGGAATGCCGCCTACCCGTCGGTGCTGGAAGCCGCCGGTTGCGCAGAAGCCGACATCCTCGTCGCGCTCACGAGCAGCGACGAGGTGAACATGATGGCCTGCAAGGTGGCGTCCATTCTGTTCCGCACGCCGACCAAGATCGCGCGCATCCGCTCGTCGGAGTACACGAGCCGTCCCGAGCTGTTCACGGCCGAGGCGCTTTCGGTCGACGTCTTCATCAATCCCGAGCAGCTCGTCACCGAGCACATCGAACGGCTCATCCGCTATCCCGGTGCGCTGCAGGTGCTCGACTTCGCCGACGGCCGCGTGCGTCTCGTCGCGGTGCGCGCCGTCCGCGGCGGCCTGCTCGTGGGCGAATGCCTGAGCGCCCTGCGCGAGCGCGTGCCGGAGAACGAGGCGCGCATTGTCGCGATCTACAGGGCCGGCCGCAGCGTTCCCACGAACGGCGACACCGTGATCGAGCACGGCGACGAGGTCTTCTTTCTCGCCGGCCGCGACTACATCAGGCGTGTGGTGAGCGACCTGCGCCGCGGCGATGCGCCGATCCGCCGCGTCGTCATCGCCGGTGGCGGCAACATCGGTTTCCGCCTCGCGCGCGCGCTCGAGAAGAGCAATCAGGTGAAGCTCATCGAGCGCGATCCGCGGCGCGCGCGGCGCGTCGCGGAGCTCCTCGAGCATGCGATCGTGCTGAACGGCGACGCGGCGGACGAGGAGCTCCTGATCGAGGAGAACATCGACAGCGTCGACGTGTTCGTCGCGCTCACCAACTCGGAAGAGGCGAACATTCTCTCCGCGATGCTCGCCAAGCGGCTCGGCGCGCACAAGGTGATGGCGCTCATCAACAAGCCGTCATACGCCGAGCTCATCGAGAGCGGCAGCATCGACATCGCGATCTCGCCGCAGACCGTCACCATCGGCTCGCTGCTCGCGCACGTGCGCCGCGGCGACGTCGTGCGCGTGCACTCCCTGCGGCGCGGCGCGGCGGAAGCGCTCGAGGCGGTCGCGCACGGCAGTCCATCCAGCTCGCGCGTCGTCGGCCGGCGCGTGCAGGACATCAGACTCCCCGAAGGCGTGTCGATAGGCGCCATCGTGCGCGGCGAGACAGTGATCATGGCGAACCGGGATACGGAGATCCGCGCCGGCGACCACGTGATCGTGTTCCTCAACGACCGGCGGCACGTGGAGGCCGTCGAACGGCTCTTCCTCGGACCGTCCTCGCGCTGAGGGCTCGCCGTGCTCGGGGTCGCGCACGTTCTAGGCCTGCTGCTGGCGCTGTTCGGCGTCGCGCACGTCGTGCCGCTCGTCGGCTCGCTCGTGTACGGCGACGGTCTGCTCTACCACTTTCTCGCCGCCGCAGCGCTGAGCTCCGGCGCAGGCCTGCTGATCGCGCTGGCGACGCGCGGATACGCACGCGAGCTCAAGCCCCGCGACGGCTTCCTGCTCGTCACGCTCGCCTGGGTGCTGCTGTCCGGTGCGGCGACCCTGCCGTTCCTGTTGACCCTGCCGGACCTGTCGTTCACCGATGCCTACTTCGAGGCGATGTCGGGGCTCACCACCACGGGCTCGACGGTGCTCACCGGACTCGACGAGCTGCCGCCGTCGATCAATCTCTGGCGGCACACCCTGCACTGGTACGGCGGGCTCGGCATCATCGTGCTCGCCGTGGCGATCCTGCCGCTCCTCGGCGTCGGCGGCATGCAGCTCCTGCGCGCCGAGGCGCCGGGGCCGGTCAAGGAGGAGAAGCTCACGCCGCGCATCACGGAGACCGCGAAGTCGCTGTGGCTCGCGTACCTCGTGCTCACGGTGATCGCGATCGGCGCGCTGCGCCTCTGCGGCATGTCGTGGTTCGACGCGATCTGTCACGGCTTCTCGGTCGTGGCGCTCGGCGGCTTCTCGACGCACGACAGGAGCGTGGGCCATTTCGATTCGCCGGCAATCGAGATGGTGCTCGTGGTGCTGATGTTCGCCGCCTCGCTCAGCTTCGCGCGCCACTTCGTGGCTCTGCGGCGGCTGACACTGCGGCCCTACACGCAGGATCCCGAGGCCCGCGCGATCACGGTGCTGCTTGCCGTCAGTATCGCCGCCGTCGCGCTTCTGCTGTGGGTGACCGGGGTCTACCCCGACTTCGTCGCATCGCTGCGTCACGCGGCGTTCAACGTGACGTCGGTCGCGACGACGACCGGTTTCGTCTCGCAGGACTACGGCCACTGGCCGATCTTCGCGCCGCTCTGGATGCTGTTCCTGTGCTCGATCCTGTGCAGCACGGGCTCGACGGGCGGCGGCATCAAGATGTTCCGCACGCTGCTGCTCACGCGGCAGGCCGCGCGCGAGCTGAAGCTCCTCGTGCATCCCAATGCCGTGGTGCCCGTCCGGATCGGAAGCATGGTGGTGCCCGAGCGGGTCGGCGACTCCGTGCTCGCCTTCATCTTTCTCTACTTCATGACCATCGTGGCGCTCACGCTGGCCATGCTGCTCACGGGCGCGGACCTGACGACCGCCCTGACGGCCGTCGTCGCGTCGGTGAACACGACCGGTCCGGGGCTCGGCGCCGTCGGACCGGATACGACCTATCAGGCGCTCACCGACGTCCAGACCTGGATCTGCTCCGTCGGGATGCTGCTCGGGCGCCTGGAGGTATTCAGCGTGCTCGTGCTCTTCACGCCGGCCTTCTGGCGCAAGTAGGCGCACCTCGCAACGGCCCGGCGCGCCCGGCCCACAGCCCGTCGCAGGCGGATTGAACCATCCGGGGGGTCACCGCATCTTAGGCAATACGTCCCACAGGCGCCCGGCCTGCGGGCAAGGAATCGGAGGCTGCGGTCGGGTTCCTCCTGCAACATCGTTGGCGAGCTGGGGATCGGTCCGTGCGCGAAACGGGCGCGCGTACCGAAACGCCAACCAGATGCTGACCGCAGCCTCCGTCGCTCACTCTCGTCGACCCACGAGCCGGCTCACGCGCGTCTGGGTGTCGGGAGCTCGGCCCGAGATTCCGTTTCCGTCCGCGGCACCTCGAGGTACCGCCATTCGATCGGCCGCCAGCCGGCAGGCAGCGGCTCACCCGTATTGACGTTCAGCCAGATCGCCCCCGGATGCTCGCAGCTGACGGTGAGGATCACACTGCGGCCCTCGCCGATGGCGATTCGGGCCTCGACCGCGGCGCCTTGCGGCGGCAGCTCGTCGACGACGCGGATCCATGAGTTGCGGGCCGCCTCGCGGCGTGCGGTTTCCCAGATCAGATGACAGCGAAGGTGGAAGCGGACGACGGGCGCGTCGACCCCGTCCCCGAGCTGCAGCTCCATCTCGGTCTCCGTGCGGCTGATCAGCTCGCCACAGAGACTGCACGGCAGGCCCGATCCGAGTCCGCCCCAGGTGTGCGTCGCCTTATCCCTGGGCAATGCGCCGGCCGCGATGCGCTCTCTTGCGAGCGTCCGCAGGGCCTCATCGCCGGGCGGCGTGGCGTCGCTCATGGCTGGACCCGCGAAAGGGCTGCAAACAAACGATTGTTCGGACTATGCCTGTGCTGTCCGGAGGTGTCCAGATGCGTCCCACGCGCCATCGTGGTGCATCGTCGCCGTTACGCAATGCGCGACACCGACGTTTCCGCGGCAATCGCAGTGCGGCACGCCCCGCCGATAGCCTGTACGCACGCGCCGGCCACGGTGGATCACAGAATCTGTAGCTTGTCGATCTCCCTTCCGTTCAATCGACCATGGCGCACGCACCGCGGAAGATGTGCACGCGGATTTCGCGCGGGTATAGTGCGCGCCCCGTTTTCGTGAGCAGCCGGCGGCGCGTGCCGGATGCCGGCCGGCGTACTGGAGCTCAGATGTCAGGATCACGTGCCATGCCGCCCCGGCGCGGGCGCACCGCATTTCTGTACGTTCTGCTGTGCAGCGCACTCGCGGCCTGCGGCGACGCGCCCGCTCCGGGAGGCATGCCGCCGCCGGAGGTCGGCACGCTGGATGTGCGTCCGACCTCGCTCGCACTGCCCCTCGAGTATCCGGCGCAGCTTCGCGGCGTGCGCGAGATCGAGGTGCGCGCGCGCGTCTCGGGCATTCTGCTCGAGCGGCTCTACAGGGAAGGCTCGCGCGTGCGCGAAGGGGATCTGCTCTTCCGCATCGATCCCGCGCCGTTCCGCGCCGAGGTCGCGCGCTCGCGTGCCGAGCTCGAAGTGCAGCGCGCGAACCTGCAGCAGGCGCAGCGCGAGCACGACCGCATTCTGTCGCTGTACGAACAGAAGCTCGTGAGCCTGCGCGACCGCGACGCCGCGATCGCGGCCTTCGAGTCCGCAAAGGCTGCAGTCGCGGCGGCGGAAGCCGCTCTGCGGCGCGCGGAGCTCGATCTGTCCTACACGGAAGTCCGTGCGCCCATCGGCGGACTGACGAGCCGTGAAGCGCGCTCCGAGGGCAGTCTCGTCGTCGCGGGAACGGACTCGAGTCTGCTCACGCGCATCGTCCAGACGGACAGGCTCTACGTCGAGTTCGCCGTGCCCGAGCGCGAAGCGGCGAGTCTCCGTGCGGCGCTCGAGGGGCCCGAGGGCGATTCGATCCGCGTGCACCTCACGGATGCGCAGGGAACGACGATCGGCGGGGCTGCGCGGATCGAGTTCATCGCGCCGGACGTCGGCGATGACACCGGCACGGTGGCGGTGCGCGCGGTGCTCGAGAACCCGGACGGGAAGCTCCTGCCCGGTCAGGTCGTTCGCGCGCGCGTCGAAGGCGTGACGCTGCCGGGTTCCTTCGTCATTCCCAAGCGCGCGGTGATGCACGGCATGCAGGGCGCGTTCGTCTGGGTCGTCGACGCCGAGAACAAGGTGGCACCGCGGCCCGTCCGGCTCGGCATCACGAGCGGCAACGACGTCGCGGTGCTCGAGGGGCTCGAGGCGGGCGAGCGCATCGTCGTCGACGGGATACTCAAGGTGCAGCCGGGCGCGCCGGTGACACCGGTGCCGATCGGACAGGCCGCGGACGGCGCCGCCGCCCTCGCCACGTCGGACGGCTCGTCGTGATCTCGAATTTCTTCATCGACCGGCCACTGTTCGCGACGGTCGTCTCGGCGTTCATCGTGATCGCCGGGCTCGCGGCGTTCCGCGCGCTGCCGATCTCGCTGTATCCCGACATCCTGCCGCCGCAGGTCGACGTCGTCACGAGCTATCCCGGCGCGAGCGCCGACGTGATCGCCGAGACGGTGGCGGCGCCGCTGGAGCAGTCGCTGAACGGCGTGGAGAACATGCTGTACATGCGCTCGGCGAGTTCCTCGAGCGGAGCGCTGCAGATCTCGCTCACCTTCGCGGTCGGCACCGATCCGGACATCGCGGTCATCAACGTGCAGAACCGCGTGCAGGCGGCCCTGCAGCTCCTGCCCGAGGAAGTGCGCCGCCAGGGCGTCACCGTGCAGAAGAGCGCGCCGAGCTTTCTGCAGATCGTGACGGTGGATTCACCGGACGGCCGCTACGACGAGCTGTTCGTCTCCAACTACGCCGCCGTCAACATCGTCGACGAGCTGCGCCGCATTCCCGGCATCGCGAACGTGCAGATGTTCGGCGCGCGCGAGTACTCGATCCGCATCTGGCTGAGGCCCGATCGCCTTGCCGAGCTCGGCCTCACCCCGAGCGACGTGGTGGAGGCCGTGCGCGAGCAGAACGCCCAGTCGGCCGCGGGCCGGCTCGGCGACGAGCCGATGCTCGATCGCGTGGATCTGACGCTCAGCGTGACCACGCAGAGCCGCCTGACCGAGCCCGAGCAGTTCGAGCGCATCGTGCTCAAGACGGGCGAGGAGGGAGAGATCGTGCGGCTCGGCGACGTGGCGCGCGTCGAGCTCGGTGCGCGGGACTATTCCTACCGCCTGACGCGCAAGGGCCGTCCGGTGGTCGGCATCGCGCTCTTCCTCGCGCCGCGCGCCAATGCGCTCCAGGTCGCGCAGCAGGTGCGAGAGACGATGAAGCAGCTCGGCACGCGCTTCCCGGCCGGGCTCGAATGGGACATCCCCTACGACACGAGCAAGTACGTGCGTGTGTCCATGCGCGAGGTCGCAACCACGCTCTTCGAGGCGATGGTGCTCGTGTTCCTCGTGGTGTGGGTGTTCCTGCACAACCTGCGCGCCACGCTGATTCCGACGCTCGCCGTGCCGGTATCGCTCATCGGCACGCTCGCAGGGATGTACGTGCTCGGCTTCTCGATCAACTCCCTCACGCTCTTCGGCATGGTGCTCGCCATCGGCATCGTGGTGGACGACGCCATCGTGGTGCTCGAGAACGTCGAGCGGCACATGCGCCAGGAGCACGTGGACGCGCGCGAAGCCACGCGCCGCGCGATGGCCGAGGTGAGCCGCCCGGTGATCGCGATCGTGCTGGTGCTGAACGCCGTCTTCCTGCCCGTCGCCTTCCTCGGCGGGCTCGTCGGCGAGATGTACCGGCAATTCGCCATCACCATCGCGGTGTCCGTGTCGATCTCCGGTTTCGTCGCGCTCACCCTGACGCCCGCGCTGTGTGCGCTGTTCCTCAAGCCGGGCCACATCGAGCCGCGCGGGCCGCTCGCCTACTTCGACCGCTGGTTCCAGGCGCTGACGCGCCGGTACACGTCAGGCGTGGGCTGGGTCCTCCGCCGCAGCGTGCTGGCGTCGGTGGTCATCGCCGCGATGCTGCTCGCGACGTGGGGACTTACCCGCGCGGTGCCGACCGCGCTCGCACCCGACGAGGACCAGGGCTACGTGATCTCGATCGCCGCGCTTCCGCCCGCCGCCTCTCTGCAGCGTACGAGCGCGGTGCTCGATCAGCTCGATCAGGTGGCGTTCGCGCATCCCGCGTACGACGACAACTTCACGCTGAGCGGGCTCGACATCCTGACGTTCAGCCAGCGCAGCAACGCGGGCGTGTCGTTCGTGATTCTCAAGGACTGGGAGGAGCGGCGAGAGCCGGAGCTCTCTGCGCAGGCGGTCTCGGCTGCGTTCATGGGCGCAGGGATGAGGATCCGCGACGGCTTCGTGTTCTCGGTCACGCCGCCGCCGATCGAAGGCCTGTCGCAGACGGGCGGTTTCGAGGGCTTCGTGCAGGCGCGTACCGGCAACGACTACGCGGCGCTCGAGGCCGCGACGCAGCGGCTCGTCGCCGCGGCGAATCAGCGTCCTGAGCTCGTGGGAGTGAGCACTTCGTTCGCCGCGCAGGTGCCGCGAGTGAAGGTCGAGGTGGATCTCGAGAAGGCGAAGCTCCTCGGCGTGAGCATGGACGACATCAACACCACGCTGCAGAGCACCTTCGGCGCGTTCTACGTCAACGACTTCAACCGGGACGGTCGCGTCTATCGCGTGCACGTACAGTCCGAGAGCGAGTTCCGCGCGCATCCTGAGGACCTGCGCGACGTCTACGTGCGCTCGTCGAACGGCACCATGCTGCCGCTCACCGCCGTCGCGACCGTCGTCGAGAGCACCGGACCCGACGTCATCGAGCGCTTCAACGTCTTCCCGGCGGCGCGCATCTCGGGGAACCCCGCGCCGGGCTACAGCTCGGGTCAGGCGCTCGCGCTGATGGAGGAGCTGGCGGCGCAGCACCTGCCCGACGGTTACACGCTCGCCTGGTCGGGTCAGTCCTACCAGGAGAAGGTGAGCAGCCAGAACACGGCGGGACTCTTCGGGCTCGCGGTGCTGATGGTCTTTCTGATCCTCGCCGCGCAGTACGAGAGGCTGACCCTGCCGTTCGCCGTGATCCTCGCGGTGCCGTTCGCCGTGTTCGGCGCCTATCTCGCGGTCTGGCTGCGGGGGCTCTACGACGACCTCTATCTCCAGATCGGCCTCGTCACGCTCGTCGGGCTCGCCGCGAAGAACGCGATCCTGATCGTCGAGTTCGCTTCGCACATGCATCGGGAGGGCAAGAGCCTCCGCGACGCGGCAGTGGAAGCCGCGCGGCTGCGTTTCCGGCCGATCGTGATGACGTCGCTCGCGTTCATCCTCGGCGTGGTGCCGCTCGCGATCAGCACCGGCGCCGGCGCGGCGAGCCGCCACTCGATCGGCACGGGCGTGATCGGCGGCATGCTCGCGGCGACGTTCATCGCCGTGCTCTTCATTCCGCTCTTCTACGTCTGGATGGAACGCGCCGGTGAATGGATCCTGCGCCGGCGCGGCTCCGCGCAGGGAGGTGCCGGCGCGCAATGACCGGCGATGCTCGCACGCTCGCCGAGGCGCGGAGACGTCTGCGCGCCACTGCGAATGAGGAAATAGCAGCCTTTCTGCAGCGTTTCTTCAGGACCGGACCCGGCGGGTACGGCGAAGGCGACCGCTTTCTCGGGGTACGCGTGCCGGTGGTGCGCCGTATCGCACGTGAGTGCCGCGCGCTGCGCCACGCGGACGTCGTGCGCCTCCTGCGCTCGCAATGGCACGAGGAGCGCCTGCTCGCGCTGGTGATTCTTGCGGACCGCTACGGCCGCGCGGATCCCGACGAGCGCGAGCGGATCTTCAGGACGTATCTCGCGCACACGCACCGGATCAACAACTGGGATCTGGTCGACGTCTCGGCGCCGCACATCGTCGGTGCGCATCTCGATCCACGCGATCTCACACTGCTCACCAGGCTCGCTCGCTCGGCGTCCGTGTGGGAACGGCGCATCGCGATCCTCGCCACCTTTCACTGGATCCGGAAGGGTGACATCGAACCGACGCTGCGCATCGCGCGGCTCCTCGTGGGCGATCCGCACGACCTCATCCACAAGGCTGTCGGCTGGATGCTGCGCGAAGCCGCGAAGCGCGATCGCGATGCGGTGGAAGCTTTCCTGCGCCGGCATCATGCGGGCATGCCGCGCACGATGCTGCGCTACGCGGTCGAGCGTTTTCCGCCGGCTCTGCGGCGGAAGTTCGTTCCGTCTCGCAGCGCCGCCTGAAGCGGATGCCTCGCCCGCGCGAGCGTGATCCGTCGTCGGTGGGTCACACGTTGGGAATGATGCCGAGCCGCATGGCCTGGCGGACGAGCTCGCGACCGGTGTCCGCACCGAGCTTCTGCTTGATCGCGGACTGATGGTTGGCGACGGTCTTCACGGCGACACCGAGCTGCTCCGCGATCTGTGCGAGCGTCAATCCCTGAGCGAGCAGCTTCAGCACCTCGAACTCCCGCGTGGAGAGCATCGCGATGCTTTCTCCTTCACCGGGCGGTCCGCCGAGGGCCAGGCGCTGCGCGATATCGTGACTGAGATAACGTCCACCGTTCGCCACCGCGTCGACGGCTTCCACCAGCACACGCGGCGCGCTCGACTTGGTGACGTAGCCCCGTGCGCCCGCGTCGAGTGCGCGCCGTGCGAATATCGCATCCTCGTGCATGCTGAATATCAGCACGCACGCGTCCGGACTTCGCGCCCTGATTCTTCGTGTCGCTTCGATACCGCTGACGCCGGGCAGTGAGATGTCCATGACGACGACGTGCGGCTTCAGCGCATCGAACTTCTCCAGCGCTTCCGTCGCGCTGGCCGCTTCGCCGACGACCGCGATGCGGCCGCTTTCCTCGAGCAATCGACGATAGCCTTCGCGCACGACCGCGTGATCGTCGACGAGCAGCACGGTCATCGGTTTCATTCCGCAGCTCCGCGGGTTGCGCCGGAAACGATATCAGCGCGGTGTCACGGCGAGGAGGGAAAAACTCCCGGAGTGCTTCGGGAAATCGTCTCTGTACGGCGCCGCTCGGGCATGGAAGGCTGGTGCGCATTCCGGCGTTCGCCCCGAGGTTGGCGTAAGGTCCGGGCGAGCGCAGCGGGAGAGGCTCGTCCGGCTGCCCTCGCCCGCGATGCGCCCGGATCGATGGGCCGGCTGCGCAGAATTCCGCGCCCGCGCAGCCGGCCCCGCCCGTGCTTCGCGTTCAAGCCTGGCTGTCGCCGCGGGTCCTGCGCACGCACGAACGTGCGATCCTCTGTGCGTACGGAACAGGAGCTGGCTCCTATACAAATCTGAAGCCGCCGACGGAGAAGAAA
>QGVD01000062.1 GCA_003242685.1 Pseudomonadota bacterium
ACGCTCAGCGCGTCCAGGGCGAGGGCATGTTGTAGGGCACGGTCAGGAAAACCGCCTCGATCTGCTGGATGCGGCCCTTGCGGATCTTGAAGGCCTCCAGCAGCACGAACGAATGCGGCCGGCGGAAGATCGAGGTACGCACGGTACCGTCGGTGAGCTCGAACTCGCCGAGACGGCCCTCGTGATCGATGAAACCTCCCGCGAGCACGATGCCGCGCTCCTCGTCGACGACGAGGAAGCGCCGGTCGCGCACGCGGTCGTCGTATCGGTATGCGCCCAGACGGAACTGATCCGCGCAGCCGAGTCGCCAGATCGTATCGAGCTTCGGGTCGGTGAGATTCGTCGAGCGCATGCCGTTCTCGCGGCGGTTGCAGTCGTCGGTGAACTCGACGTGCAGGCGCCCGTCGTTGAGCTGCAGGGTGTCGAAGTAGCCGTTCGCGGCGGCGAGCATCGCCTCGCGAGGCGTGCGCTCGGACGGAGGGAGGATCTCTTCCCACACCGGCAGCGGCTCGATGTCCGCGGTGACGAAGGGAATGCCCGAATCCTCCGGCCGGACGATCAGTGTCTCGATCTCGTCGACGAGCCCGTGCACGACCTTGAGACGCAGCGCGTACGGTGACTTCGTGGTCGTCTCCTCGAGCACGCCGAACACCGCGACCTGCCCGGCCTTCACGTCCGCGAAGCGCATCTCATAGGAGGGATCGAGAGCGGTGATCGTCCCCCAGACGCCGTCCCCGATGCGCAGCTCGACGTTGTTCTCCGTGTAACGCGCCCGCGGTGTGAGACGCAGCCGCGAGGGATCGCGGACACGCAGCGCCGCGAGATACTCGTCGAGCACTCCATACAGGCACTGACGATCGCAGGTCGGCGGCGGCGTCAGATCGGCTTCGTTCGCAAGCGCCGTCTCCGGCAGTGCCGGCATGAGAAAGGAAAGAAAACACGCAGCGGTCAGCAGGCGTATCGGTCGGATCATGGTCTGCACTCATGCCCTCCGCACGGACAGCAACAGTGATGACAAAGATCGATCGTCTGGAAACGCATCCCGCGCATCACAGACCCAGCTTCGCGCGACGACGATCGACGCGCGGGATGAGCGACACACAGAAGAGACAGAAGGCGATCGGCCCGAGGAGGCTCAGGAAGAATCCGTGCGCGCCCGCCTCGTGCTGCACGAGGAGCTGGCCGAGCAGTGGACCGGCCACGGCTCCTGCACGCGCCGCGGCCACCGCGAGCCCCAGCGCCGATGCCAGCATGTGCCGCGGATAGAAGAAGGTGCCGAGAGCCATGATGGCGAGGTGGGCGCCCATGATGCCGCCGCCGATGAGGAGAATCAGAGCGCCCCAGCCAATGACCGTGGGATCCAGCAGACCGAAGCCATTGAGCAGCGCGACGACCATCAGATAGGCCACGCTCAGCGTGAGAACCGTCTTCCCGCGATCGACGAAATAGGAAATGACGAGCCCACCGACGAGCCCCCCACCCTGCATCAGGGCGGTGAGACGCGACGCCTGATCCGGCTCGAAGCCGGTCTGCGAGAGAATCGTGGGCAGCCACGACTGGAGCATGAAGATCGACAGCATGTTCATCGAGTAGAGGCCGATGAACACGAAGCTCATCAGTCGGAAGTCGCCCTTGAGCGGCTGCAGCAGTGTCGCGAGGGGAACCGCCTTCTTCTCGGCCTGGCCGGCGCGATCCGCGTCGGCGCTGTCGCCCGTCGGCGGCGGCGACGGCAGCCACAGCAGGAGCGCCAGGGTGAAGAGCAGAATGCCTCCGCCGAGCAGGATGAACACCCCCTGCCAGCCCCCGACGGCGACCGCGGGCGGCGCGACCATGCCGGCGGCCGCGCCGCCGATCGGAATGCCGCAGGCAATGAGGGTCAGCAGACGCGCACGGATCGTCTTCGGCACGATCTCCGCCACCAGCGCGTTCAGATTGGTGAGGCATCCGCCGAGCCCGATGCCGCCGAGGAATCGCAGCAGAAAGAAATGCCACTGCTCCCTCGAGAACGCCGTGGCAATCGTCGTCAGGGCGACGAGGAGGACGGTGCCGATGATGACCGGTCGGCGTCCGTAGTGGTCGCCGAGGGGGCCGATGAGCAGCCCCCCGACGCCGAATCCGAGCGGCATGGCGGAGAGTGCAATGCCGAACTCCGCCGGGGAGATGCCCCATTCGCGCACGATGTAGGGCACTGCGAGCGGCATGGCCGCCATGTCCGCCCCGTCGACGAACATGATGAGCGCCGCGAGGATCACCAGCGGCACCACACCGCGGGCGGTCACCTGCGAGGTCTCCGACGCAGCGAGCGATCGTTCCATTGCCTTCTCCCGCGAGCTCGAACGTGCGCGCGCCGCGGTGTCGCGATCGCCCGCATCGCGTTACACACAAGAGTGGGGCCGGCAGCGTACCTCAGGTCCGCTGCCGGCGCCCGCTTCACTTGCGGTACGAGACCTGCAGGCTGATCGTGCGCGGCGGGTCGGGCAGGACGCCGACGCTGCCGGGCGAGCCGGTGACGGCCTGACGGAAGCCCGAGGTCGCCTTGTCGGTCAGGTTGCGGCCGATGACCGCGGCTTCCCAGTTTCCGTTGAACGGCGCGAGGCTCAGGCGCAGATCGACCTTGGCGTAGCCGCTCTGCGCCAGCAGCGGATCGGCCGTGGCGGACTGGAAGTGCTTCGAGGCGAAGTAGACGAGCGGCTCCGCACGCAGCTCGTAGTCCGCGCCGAGCGGCAGGGAGAACACCGCGCCCACATTGCCGCTCCACTCGGGCGCGTAGCCGCGGCGCTTGCCGGTCAGATCCTGGATGCAGCCGGGCGTCGTGAACTGCTGCAGGATCGTGCACGCGCCGTCCGGATAGCTGGTGTACTTCGCGTCCAGATACGCCACGTCGGCGGTGAGCGTCACCTGCGGCGTCAGGCGGAACGCGACGCTCGTTTCCACACCCTGCGAGCGCGACTCCGCGACGTTGCCGATGAGCGCGACCACGGCGCCGGAGGGCAGCGCGAACAGGGAGGCCTCCTGAAGATCACTGTACTCACTGCGGTACAGCGCCGCGTTGAGCATCAGGCGGCGATTGAGGAATTGCGCCTTGATGCCGAGCTCGTAGGAATCGACGGTCTCGGGACCGAAGCTCACGAGGCGCGACGTGGCACCCCAGCCGCCGGCCTTGAAGCCCCTCGCATACGACACGTAGCCCATGACGTTGGGATCGAAGTCGTACTGCACGCTGAGCGACGGCATGAACTTCGAGTCCCTGCGCTTCGGATCTGGGAAGTTTCCGAGCTCCGTTCCGAGCACCTCGTTCATGATGACCTCGGTCTCGGGATCGAAGGGCTGGAAGCTCTCCCATGAGACGCGGCCGTCGGCCGTGCCGTAGTTGAAGATGCGTTCGGCTTCCTTGCGGATGCTCGAATAACGCGCACCGAGGTTGATCCGGAGATTCTCGATCGGCCGGTAAGTCACCGACGCGAACGCGGACAGCGAGTCGGTCTCCTGGAGGTGCCAGAAGCTGCCGACGATGGGCGTCGTCGCGTCGGTCGTGCCCCTGGGGTTGAAGGCACCGAAGGGCGCGAAGAAGAAACCGACCTGCGTCAGCAGATCGAGATCGTCGGTGGAGGCGTATCCGCCGACCATGTACTCGAACCTGCCTCCGGTCTCCGACTGATAGCGGATTTCCTGGCTGAGCTGGCTGTACGTTTCGGTCTGGTACGTCGGCTGACCGTTGTAGCCGCGCACCGTGCCGGGATACGGGAAGGGGATGACCTGAGCGTACGCCTCGAATTCATGCTCGGTGTAGCCGGTCGTCGTGACGAGCGTGCCGGGACCGATCCTGAAGGCGTTGGTGAGCGCCGCCTCCTGGAACTCGAAGCGTCCATCGCTCGGGCCGTTGGCGGTGCGCCAGTCGAGCTTGTCATCCACCGATCCGCCGTTGGCATTGAGGTACGCGCGACACGACGCGTTCGCGGGCTGCTCGATCGGCGGAGGAGGAGGACAGTCGACGAGCTCCAGCGGCATGGCGTTGCGCGTGCTCGAGCGGCCGGCGTCGAAGCGGAAATCCACGTCGATCGCGTCGGTGGGCCGCCAGGCGAGGGCGATGCGTCCCTGCGTGGCGCGCTCGTCGGGCCCGTCCTCGCCGGTCACCGTGTTGCGCACGTAGCCGTCCATGCCCGAAGCGCGCCCGGCGACGCGCACACCGAGCGTATCGCTGAGCGGAGTGCTGAAACCGCCTTCGAAGCTGTATTCGCCGGTGTCCGGCGTGTAGAGCGCAGAAACGTTGTAGCTCGGCGTGCTTCCCGGCCGGCGGGTCGTGATGTTGATGGCGCCGGCGATCACGTTGGCGCCGAAGAACGTCGTCTGCGGCCCTTTCAGCACCTCGATCCGGTCGACGTCGAACAGCGCCGTGCGGGTCGAGCGCGAGCGGCTGCGGTAGACGCCGTCCACGAACGTGGCGACGGCCTGCTCGAAGCCGCCGTTGGTGCCCGAGCCCACGCCGCGGATCACGACGTTGTCGACGATCGCGCCGCTCGTGATCTGCACGTTGGGCAGGCGCGCGGTCACGTCGTTGAGCGAACGCAGTCCCGCCTGCTCCAGCGAATCTCCCGAAACCACGGAGACCGAAACCGGCACGTCCTGCAGGCGCTGCTCACGCCGCTGTGCGGTGACCACGATCTCGGTGAGTCCGCCGTCGTCGTCGACTGCATCGGCTGCGGCTGCCACACCAGGCAGCTCCGCCAGCACGATGAGCGACACCAGTCCACCGCACAGCCCATCCAATCTTCTTCGCATGCCCCCTTCCTCCGAATGTTGTCTGGTCGCAGCGCCCTTTTTTTCGGCGAGCCGGTTTCCCGATTGTTGAGACAACTTGCCATTCAATGAGCATCCCAGTCAACATTCCCCAGAAGCTGCCGGGTCCCGATGGCGCGGAGCCGGCGGGATGGGATCAGATCAGCGGCCGCCCGGCTCAGGTTCGAAGACCGGGCGAAGGAGTGGAATGAAAATGAGTGCACTGCAGGACCTTCAGGCGAAGCTGGCCTCGATGGAGGAGGAGCTCCGGCAGCTCCGGCTGGAGGTGCAGCACGCGCGCGATTACCACGCCATCTGCAACCTGCAGGCGGCTTACGGCTACTACATCGACAAGGGGCTCTACGACGACGCCGCAGATCTCTTTGCGCCGGATGGAACGCTCGAGATCGCAGGCCGCGGCGTATACTGCGGCCGCGAGCGAGTGCGCGCCTATCTGAAGCGGCTGCCGCCCTACGGTCGCGGGCGACTCTACAACCACATGCAGCTTCAGCCCGTCATTCACATCGACGTGCGCGCGGGTACGGCGAAAGGCCGGTGGCGCACTCTCATGCAGGTCGGAGGGCTCGGCGCTGAAGCGCGCTGGGGGGAAGCGACCTACGAGAACGAATACGTCCGTCTCGATGAAGGCTGGCGCATCGCGAAGCTCCACGGCTTCATCAATTTCTACTGCGAGTACGACCAGGGCTGGCACAGAGGCGGCGTACCGCTGCTGCGCAGTGTCGAGGGGCTGGCACCGGACCGCCCACCCACCATCGAGTACGAGTGCTACCCCGAGCCCGTGATCGCACCCTTCCACTATCCGAATCAGCGGGGTGAGTATCCGGGAATGCGCTCGGGCAATCGTCTCGTGCGCGACGTATCGGTTTCAGAAGAAGCATCGCAGGACCTCTTCGGGGTCGATGCTTCGCATCCGGGAAAGGCACAGGAGTGAGCATGTCGTACGCGGAAGACAGAGCGGAGATTCAGGATCTCGAGGCGCGTTACATGTTCGCGCTCGACTGGCTGGACGCCGATGCCTACGTCGCCACCTTCACGGAGGACGGCGTACTCGACTGGGCGCTGGGCGTCGCCAGGGGACGCGATGCGATCCGCGAGGAAGTGAAGCGCATGCGGGCCTACTTCGACGGCCTCTGGAAGGCGCAGGCCCCCGAGCGTCCGGCGCGCCTGCGTCACTTCATCGCGAACAGAACGCTGCGGATCGAAGGCGACCGGGCCTGGGGCTGCGCGTACTGGTTCGAGATCAACAACGACATCCGTGGCCGCTGGCCTTACGTGGGCGGTTACGGACACTACGAGGACGAGCTCCGCAAGGTGAACGGTCAGTGGCTGTTCGCGCGCCGCAAGATCTTCAACGAGTGCATGGCCGACCGCGCCGCGAGCGATACCAATCCTGCGGCAGTACTCTGGGGTTCTGCCGCGAAGAAGTGACGGACCCGCTTCGACGTCTGCGGAACCTGCAAGAAGAGTGTCGATGGGGCAACACGAGTCGACGAACGCGACGCCCGCGTCCGCGGGGGAGGACAAAGGCACCCCGGGCACCGTCGAGCGGGTGATCCGCCTGCTGCAGTTCGTCGCTGAGCGCGGCTCCTTCAACGTCAAGGACGCCGTCACTGCGCTGCGCCTGCCCACGAGCACCGTGCACCGGCTGCTGCTCCAGCTCGCGCAGATGGGGCTCGTGGAACGCGAGTCGTATCAGGGCTATCGCGTCAGCCGCGAGCTGTACCGGCTGAGCGGTCTCGTGATGCAGCGCTTCGACCTCCACGGCGTCGCGCACTCGCATCTCGTCGAGCTGGTGCGCGAGTTCGACGAGACGTGCTCCTTCGCCGTCTATCTGCCGAGCACGCACAGTGGCATGATCGTCGAGACGGTTCTGACGAGTCATCCGCTGCAGTTCCGGCTCGAGCCCTTCGTGAGCTGGCCGCTCACGTGGGGCTCGCTCGGCCGCGTGATGCTCGCGCATCTGCCTGAAGAGGACGTGCGCGAGGCGCTCAAGGGAGCCATGCCTTCGCCGGCGACCGGCGCGCCGCCGCCCACGGTGGAGAGCATCGCCGGGGAGCTTGCGCAGATCCGGGAAGTCGGCTACTACGTGGCGAGGAATCACAACGTGGCCGGCGCAGTCGGTACGTCGGCGGCAGTGCTCGGCGCAGGCGGCAAGCTCGTCGGCGCGATCGGCATGACCATTCCCGTCGCGCGTTACCGCGAGGAGCTGCAGCCCGAGATCAGCGCGAGGATCAGACACCACGCGCAGATGCTGAGCGCCTCGCTCGGCTACTCACACGAATCACATGCGCCCGCACACGGCAGGCACACTGCCGCACCGTCGGGACGGTGAATCCACTCGGAATGAAGGGGGTCGATCGATGAAGAGGGCTTCGTTCGGCGCGGTTCTGTATGTGACTGCAGCGGCAAGCCTTTTCGCCGCGGTGGACGCGGCCCGCGCGGATGAAGAATCTCTCGATGAGCGATGTGCCGCGCTGAAGGCGCTTTCCTCGCCGGCGTTCACGGTCGAGACGGCCGAACGCGTTCCGGCTTCGCAAATTGCAGCACGCGCGGACGGAACGACTGTCGAGGTGCCCGAGCATTGTCTGTTCCGTGCGGTGATCGACGCCCGACCTTCCGGCATCGAAGACCTGAGCTACGGCATCGGTTTCGAGCTGCGCCTGCCCGCGGAGTGGAACGGCCGTTTCCTGTTCCAGGGCGGCGGCGGTCTCAACGGCGTGCTGAACCCGGCGGTCGGCGCCATCGCAGGATTTCCTTCGGCGCTCACGCGCGGCTTCGCGGTGGTCTCGAGCGACGGCGGACATCGGGGCCGCGGCATCACGGATGCGCGCTTCGGTGTGGATCAGCAGGCGCGTCTGGATTTCGCCTACCAGGCGGTGGAGCGCACGACGCGAAAGGCGAAATCGCTGATCGAGCGCTACTACGGCCGCAAGCCTGAGTATTCCTATTTCATGGGCTGCTCGACCGGTGGACGCGAGGCGATGCTGGCGGCGCAGCGGCTGCCGCTGGAGTTCGACGGCGTCGTCGCAGGCAACCCCACTTTCAATCTCACCCGCATCGTCGTGAACCAGGCGTGGAACATGCAGGTGCTCTCGCGCATCGCGCCGCGCGATGCCGAGGGCCGGCCGGATCTCTCCCGCGCCTTCACCGATGCGCAGCTCGAAGCGGTCGCGACGGCCGTCGTGGAGCGCTGCGACGCGCTCGACGGCCTGCGGGACGGGATCGTCTACGACTACAAGGCCTGTGACTTCCACCCGAAGTCACTGATCTGCGGGACGCCCGGCGCGCCTGCAGGTGATCGCTGTCTCACCGAGGCACAGGCCGAAGCGCTGGCGGACGTTTTCGGCGGCGCGAGGAACTCGCGCGGCGAGTCGCTCTACGGCACTTACCCCTACGACACCGGCATCGCCACACCCGCCTGGAGATCGATGCATCTCGGATCGAACGGCCGCCCGCCTGCCGATGCGATACTGGGGCGGGACACGCTGCGCTACTACGTGCTGACGCCGCCCGATCCGGAGTTCGATCAGCTCGCCTTCGACTTCGACCGCGACCTCGATCGCACAACCGCAACGGCGGCCATCAACGATGCGGTGGGAACGTTCCATACCACGTTCGCCGCGCGGGGCGGAAAGATGATCGTCTATCACGGCCTATCCGATCAGGGCATGTCGACCAGTGCGCTCACGGACTGGTATGAGCGCCTGACTCCGCGCAACGATTCCGGGCCGCACGCCTGGGCGCGGCTCTTCCTGATCCCCGGCATGACGCACTGCGGCGGGGGCAAGGCCACCGACGAGTTCGACATGCTGAGCGCCATCCAGACGTGGGTCGAGGACGGTCGCGCCCCGGACCGCATCGTCGCCTCCGGCAAGGCGTTTCCCGGGCAGACGCGTCCGCTGTGCCCCTACCCCCAGGTCGCGCGCTTCGAGGGTGGGGATCCCGCCGACGAGCGAAGCTTCGTCTGCCGCTGACGGCATACTGATTGCGGCCCGTCCCTCGAGGGATTGGCCGGGCTGATGCGTACTCCGTACATAAGCCCGTTCGTGTGTATCGAGAATCGGAGGTGACCGGTGAATTCTGAGCTCGACCGTCTGCTCGACCGTCTCCGGCGCACCGAGCGTTCCCACGCGCGCCTCGACGAGCTCGAGACACTGGTCTGGAAGCGCATCGCCGCACGTGAGCTGGCGGCCCAGTGGCCGGATTTCGCATTGCCGCTGCATCTCGCCGCGATAGTGGGCGCTTTCGCCTGGGGCATCCTCGCCGGCAGCGGTGTCATCAGCGCCGAAGACACTGCGCACTCCGCCGACATCCTCGTCGAACAGGTTGAGTTCCTCGCACAGGAGTCGACGAGACCGCTGTCCTGAGATCGCGTCGTGATGCGGATGCCGCTCGCCGCGATGGACGAGTCTGAAGGCACGTGCCTTCCGGAGGAGCCGCAGGACTCCGTACTCGTCCGGCGCATTCTCGAGGGCGAGGACGCCGCGTTCACGCAGCTCATGCGGCGGCACAAGAAGTGGCTCTATCGGTTCATCTCCCGGTACGTCGGCCACGGCGACGACGCCTTCGACCTGCTGCAGGAGACTTTCGTCGCCGCATGGGCGGCACTCGAGCGATACGATGCCGACCGGCCGTTTCAGGCCTGGCTCCGGCAGATCGCGCTGAACAAGTGCCGGGACTGGTCCCGCAGAACCGCCGTTCGCAGCATCGTGCAGCGCGCGACATCGGAGCTCGCGCACCTGGCTTCCCGGGCCCGCTGGGCCAATCCCGAAGCGATGATCGAGACCGGCGACGCGTTGCAGAGACTCGATGCGGCCATCGCCTCGCTTCCCATTCACCTGCGCGAGCCGCTGGTGCTCACCGTGCTGGAGAATCTGTCGCATCGGGAAACCGCGCAGCTGCTCGGCATCTCCGAGAAGGCAGTCGAAACCCGCGTATACCGTGCCAAACGGCAGCTCAGCAGGCTGATCGGCAGACCGGACCTTCAGACACTCACTGAAGACGACGAACCATGAGCGCATCTCCTTCCGATCCCTCTTCCGCATCGCCTCGGGTGCTGCACATGCCCGGAAACCGCGCTCAGCCGCCGGGGCGCAACAGCGTGTGGACTTCCTGGCGCAACTCGATCATCACCGTCGTGCTGGCGGGCCTTGCCGCCTTTCTGGGTGCGCACCTCGGAAGCCGCCGCGTCGCCCCTCCGCCCGTACCGCTGAGCGAGCGCGTGTATGAAGTGCTGAACGAGAGCATGGATCTCACGGATCAGCAGCGGAGCGCGATCCGGAGCATCGGCGCGCGCTACACGCCGGAGCGCGAGAAGCTGCGGATGCAGAGCCGTGCGCTCAACGTCCAGATCGCGCGCCTGATGGCCGAGGAGCAGACCTTCGGCCCGAAGACGAGCGCTGCCATCGACGAGTTGCAGCTCGTCATGGGCGAGCGGCTGAAGCTCTCCCTGCAGTACATGCTCGAGGTGAGAGAGGTGCTCACGCCGGAGCAGCGGGAGTTCTTCGACCGGCGAGTGGCCGAGGAAGCCTCGATGTCGCGTTAGCCGTTCGTCAGACGAACGCGATCCAGCGACCGAGGAAGACGACGCCGGTCCAGAAGAGCAGCGACAGGCCGCCGGCGAACCGCGCGAAGAGCGGCGTCGCACCCGCCTGCCACGAGTTGAGCCGTTGCCCGGCGAGCGCGTGAAACACCAGCATGTTCACGCCGGCGAGCAGAATGAGCAGGAGCTTGTAACGGAAGGGCTCGTTCGCGAGATAGACCGTCGCACCGGTCGCGAACAGCACCAGCCCCGACACGACGGCCACCGCGAAGGCGACCCACGTGACGGGCAGCAGACTCCTCACCAGCCGCCCTGCCGGTACACCGGACGACCACAGGGACAGCAGCCGCAGATCGACCATCGCTATCGAGCCGACCACCGCAGTGAGCGCGAGCACGTGAACGGCTTCGATCGCCGGGAACAGCCAGCTCGACTGCGCGATGGCTACCGAAACCGGTGTGCTCTCCAGCCATTCGAAGAAGGTCGACGTCGTCATCTCAGAAGTCCGAGTACGCGATCCAGCGGCCCGCCACGGCAACGGTCACCCAGAGCAGCATCGAGAGTGCCGCGATGCCGCGGAGCACAGAGAAGCTCTGCGTGCGTTCATTACCGTAAGCAGCGGTCGCTCGGATCTTCCGATGAAGCATGCTCGTCACGGCGAGCGCACCGATGAGCAGCAGCAGCTTCATCTGCAGCACGCCGCTGAAGAGCAGCTCCTTCGGCTCCGCCACGACCAGCAGACCTCCCGTCAGCGCGAGCACGACGACTGCCGCGTGGATCCACGGCAGCAGGCGGTCGCTGATCTCCGGCAGCGGCTGCACACGCTCGAGGACGCCGAACACCTGCAGACAGACGACCCACGCCGCGCCCATCAGCGCGGCGATGGCGAGAATGTGCACGCTCTGCAGGAGCGGGATGGCCCACGGGGTCGCCTGGAGCTGGTGACTCAGCGCGGTGCCCGCGAGCCAGTCGGCGATGCTGCCCAGCATGTCATTCCACCTGCGAATAGAAGGTGCCGAAGGTGGGATCACACTCGTACGGATAGACGTACTCGCCCGGCTTCTTCGTCCACTGGATGTATCGAGCTCCGTTGTTCTCGAGGACCTCCGGGTCTTCGAACCACATCGTGGACATCAGCGTCTTGCCGTCCGGCGAGAGCTTGAAGCGCTCCACGACATGGACCTTGTCGCTGTGGTTGAGGCCGTTGTTGGTGATCGTCGCCGCGCTGAGGTGCGTCGTGTCGACGACGAGCTCATCGCCGTCCCAGTAGCCGATCGAGTGTCCCGTCTTCGAGTGCGGGGCTTCCGGCGGAGGATGCCCTCGCCCGTCCATGAAGATGACGCGGACGAGATCGAAGTACTCGTACTTGAAGACGATGAGGTCGGTGCCCTGGTGGATCTCGAACGGGAACGGTCCCTGTGTCGCGTAGACGATCGAAGGCGGCTGGCAGGCCTTGCTCAGCGTCATGTCATCTTCCGGCTTCCATGCCCGCGCGGCAGCGAGCGCGGCCGGCTTCACCTTGAGACCGCCGTAGTCGCCGGGCGGCAGCTCCGGCGCACCCGTGTCGTCGATGATCACCGTGTTCGGCGGCAGCTTCGCAATCAGCCCCGGATCGGGCGGGTGCTGCTTGCGCGAAAGCTCCCAGTAGCCGGATAGATCGGGACGCTTCTTTTCCTTCGCTTCGGCAACCTGTTCCGGCGCGCGCTCCGCCGCCACGACGTCGGCCGCAAGCGCAGACGCCAGAACGAGGACCGCGGACGCAAGACTGAACGGCACGCTCATTCGCACGGCCCCGCGATCTCAGTCTTCCGTCGGCTCGAACGGCACGCCGATGACGCTGCCGTCCGCGCGCATGGCCTTGCGCAGGCGCAGGTACTTCTTGCCGTCGCGCGCAGGCCAGCCCTCGATCGTCACCTGGTCGCCCGGCTTGAGGCTATCGTTCGACCAGCCCCGGCGCCGCAGGATGCCGGGGGAGTTCGTCTCCACCACCCAGGTCGAGACCTCCCCCGCGTCATCCTTCACCTCGAGAACGATCGAGCCGTGAGGATTCCGGAACGCGAAGGACTTCACCGTGCCGGTGATCGTGACGGTTCTGTCCTGATCGAAGAACACCGCGAACGAGTGGTGCGCGAGCGCGGCGGTCGCGCCGCTCGCCAGCGCCACGAGCGCAAGAACTGCAGTCAGTCTCTTCATGTCGTCCCTCTGATCGAACCGTGAGCGCAGGCCGCGCACTGGCGGGGCCAGCCCACGGTCTCGATGTCTTCATTCCGCTATACGCACCGCGGGCCCCGATCCCTCGGTACGCACTTTCCACGAGGCATAAAGAAGAGCGCACTGCCGGCTTGCCCTGCCGGCAGTGCGCGAGGTCCGCTTCTCAGAAGCGGCGCTGGAATGTGATCGCCCACTCCCTCGGCCGGCTCGGCGTTCCTTTCTGGCCGCCACCGAAGGTCGGGCCGTTCCCGAAGAGGTTGTAGTAGTAGAACTTGTCGGTCAGGTTGGTGACGGAAAACGCGACGGACCAGTCCCCTTCCTGAGGCTCGAACGTCACACGCCCGTTGAACACCGAATACCCGGGGATCGTCTCCTCGGGAAGCGGAGCGCGCGTCACCGCGCCGAAGGTCATCTTCGACTGATAGAACCAGTCGAGGCGCGGAGTGAGCATGCCGGCCGATCCGAGCGGAATGGCGTACTGAATGCCGCCGCTCGCGTTCCACTCCGGCTGCACGAGCGCATCCGGATGGCGATAGCCCTGCTGCGTCGGATCGTCGATCTCCCCTTCGAACCGGATGTATCCGGCCGTCGCGTTGAGGGTCAGCCGGTCGATGGGACGATAGGTCAGCTCCGCCTCGAAGCCGTAGACCTCGGCCGGCGCCACGACCTGCAGCGGCCAGCTGATTCCGGTGGTCCCCTCGAAGAACGTTCCCGGTGGGCAGATCGGATCAAACACCGGATCGGAGGGCTCCGTCGGAGCGGAGCACTGACGCGCACCGGCGCCACCGACGAAACGCTTGCTGTAGTCGCTGTAGAAGGCCGCCGTGTTCAGGCGAAGGCGCCGATCGAAGAGGTCACCCTTGAACCCGAGCTCGTACGCAGTGAGCTCCTCGCCGTCGAAGGGCAGGAGCTGAATCGGCGTGAAGGGTCGCGGCTGGAATCCCGGCGAGCGGAATCCCGTCGACACCTGACCGTAGACCATCATCGCGTCGTTGAAGCGATAGTCGACGCCCGCCTTCCAGTCGACGCGGCTGAGGCCGGCCTTCGCCGGCTCGTCGATCCGCAGGAAGACGCCGTGGTCGAATCCGTAGGACTTGCTCTCGTCGGTGTAGCGGAGACCGGCCGTCAGCGAGAGACGGTCGGTGACGTGGAACACCGCGTGCGCGAAGGCCGACGTGTTCTCCGTGTCGAACACGTCGTTCTGCTGGAAGTGCGGCACGATGTTGAGGAACGCGAGGTCTCCGAGCTGCACCTCTCCCGCCTGCACCTGATCGGCCGTGTAGTAGAACGCGCCCAGCGTCCACTCCAGCCGATCATCGATCAGGCTTCCAGTGAGCTGCAGCTCCGCCGAGAACTGCTCGTGCCCGATGACGTAGAAGATGTTGTTGATCGGGAACGGCGTCTCGTCGTCGTCGCGCACGGTCTGCCCGTCGTACTCACGGTAGGCCGTGATCAGACGGGCATGCGTGCGATCGGTGAGATCGTAGTCGATCGTGCCCTGCACGCCCCAGCCTTCGAACTTGACGACGGCGGGCAGAAAGCGACCCGTAAAGGGATCGCCGAACGTTCCGTACGTGGCGTAGGGATTGCCGGTCACGAACCGGTCGTCGATGTCAGTGCGGATGCCGTACGTCCGGTAGATGGCGTTCGCGTTGTAGGTCGTTATCGATCCCGGCGCGAGGGGAATCTGCGGGTAGACCAGATAGCTGGGAGGAGGCGTCTGCTCGTCGTCGGTGTAGTCGGCTGCGATCGAAGCTTCGAAGCGCTCGTTTCCTACGAAGCGGAGCATGAGCCGCCCCGCAGCCAGACGCTCGGCACCGCGCTCACCGAGCTTGCAGCCCTGACCGGCCGGCACGTACTGCGGGAAGGAGAACGCATTGTCCTCGGGGCTTCCCACCGGCACGGGATCGGGCAGCGTGTCCGCGTCGGGACCGTCTGCCCCGAGGCCGTCACCGATGCCCGCCAGCTCCGGCGTACCGTTGGCGATCATCTGGCACGTGAAATCGAGCACGTCCTGATAGCCGTCCCGGTGCTTCGAGACGCCGGTCACGCGCATGAACAACCGGTCCTCGATGAGCGGCAGGTCGTAGCTCCCCTTGAACTCGAGGCGATCGAGGTCGCCGTACGTGGCCTCGATGAATCCGCCCCGGCTGCCGGAGGGCTTCTTCGAAACCACGCGGATCGCACCGCCGAGGCTGTTCTTGCCGAAGAGCGTGCCCTGAGGGCCGCGCAGCACCTCGACGCGCTCGATGTCCATCAGGTCGAAGGAAGAACCGAAGAGCGTGCCGTGGTAGACGTCGTCGATGTATACGCCGACGCCCGGCTCGAACGCGAACAGCAGGTCCTGCTGTCCCACGCCCCGGATCTGGATGGTCGGTGCACCGGCATATGCGGCATGGGCCGGCCGGATGTAGGCGTTCGGCACCGACGCTCCGATGTCCTGGAGCTCATTGAAGCCGCGGGCTTCCAGTGCATCGGCGGTCAGCGCGGTGATCGCGAGCGGGGTGTCCTGCAGGCTCTCTTCCCGGTAGCGCGCCGTCACGACGATCTCGTCGATCTGACGCTCGGCAGCCGCCTCTGACTCCTGCGCGGATGCCGGAAGGGCCGCACCCAGCACCGCCCCGACCGCGAACGAGACTTTCGCGAGCGGGATGCAGTGGGCCATTCGGGCTTTGCGCCTACTCTTATTAATATTAATAGTGTGATCCGATCCCGCTGCGCGAGCCGAACTCCCCTTCTCCATCGGATACTTCCCCCTTGCGTTGAGTGACGTCGAGAGCGCCAGGGCACACGCCTCACCGTGTGCCGGCGCTGATGACCCTGGTCTTTCTCATTACTGGTCATGTACGCACGAGGCGGGGAAATCCCTCACCCTCATGACGGAACCAGAGGGTCGGGGAAACCGGCCTGGCCTGGGGACCCTGCCGCCCCGGGGAAATCCGGGGCGGCGCGGAAGTGTGCGGTGAACGCGGGGAGGACCTCAGGGTCCTCCCCGCCATGGGGCCCGGGCTTGCCCCTCCCCGATCAGAGCTTCGTGCGATTACCAGCGATAGCCGATGGTCGCACCGAACCAGCGCGGCTTGTCGTAGATCGTCGAGACAGCGCCCGTGAGCGTCGCGAACGACGTGCGGAAGAGCGCGATCTTCTCGTCGGTGAGGTTGTTCACCCACAGCGAGCCGGTCCAGTGCCCGTCGTCCGAGGTGTACGTGAGGCGTGCATCCAGACGCGTGTACGACGGCAGGCGCAGATCCCGGTAGTCGATCGCGTTGCTCGTGCGCTCGTCGACGTACGAGACGCCGAGCTGCGCGCCGAGCCGGCCACCGAGCGCCGGCCACTCGTAGCGCGCAAAGCCCGTGGCCGAGAGATTCGGCGTGCCCGGCGTGGCGAAGCTGCCGAAGCGGTTACCGCCGAGCGGCACGTTCTTCTGCTCGCCGTCGAGCCAGGTGACCGCAGCCTGGAGCTGCCAGCCCTCGGCCGGGCTCGTGATGAGCTCGAGCTCCGCACCGTCGATCTCGGCATCGACGTTGAGCACGCGCAGGAAGCCGTCGACCACGAGATACGACTGATAGTCGTCGTAGTCGTAGTGGAACACCGCGCCGTTGAAGCGCGTCGTGCCGCCGAGGATCGTCGACTTGAAGCCCACCTCGTAGCTCGTGAGGATCTCCTGGTCGTACTGCACGTGCTCGAGGCCGTAGAACTGGCCGCCGCCGGAGTTGAAGCCGCCGGCCTTGTTGGCGCGAGTGACACCTCCGTACACGAGCACGTCGTCCATCGGCCGCCAGTTGAGCTGCAGCTTGCCGGACCAGTTGCCGTCGTTGAACCCGCCGTCGTAGCCCTGGAACTGCAGGCTCTGCGGGAACACGAAGGTACCGAGGAACTGGCACATGTCCATGTCCACCGGCGGGAAGCCCGGTCCGGCCGATCCGGCCGGCACCACGCCGAACTGCGGATGCGGCACGCAGTCGCCGCGGTTGACGAGATGCTTGTCGTCCTCCGTCCAGCGGAAGCCGGCGATCACCGTCCAGCGGTCGGCGAAGTCGTACTCGCCCTGCACGAAGCCGGCGATCGACTGGGTGTCCTGCGAGTAGTTCGCCAGCAGGTTGACGAGGAACCCCGGGTTCTCGATCGTGCCGACGTTGGTGTGCGCATCGATGTCGATATCGAGGTAGTAGATACCCGCCACCCAGCGCGTGCGCTCGCCCTCGCCGGAAAGGCGCAGCTCCTGCGAGAGCTGCCGGCCGTCACTGTTCTGCGTGAACTGGAACAGTGGGACGTCCGAGCCGTCGGCGTCGCCGAGAAAGCGCGCCCGCATGTCCAGCCAGTCCGTGATCGAGGTGAGCGTGAGCCCGTCGCGCAGCCGCCAGTCGACGGTGACCGTCGCGCCGTAGATATCGTTGCTCCAGCGCGTCTCGTTGAACGAGCTGACGAAAGGATCGTCGTCGGGTTCCGCGAAGAAGCAGTTGCCGTACCGCTCGCTGCCCGGAGGCGCGAGCGTGAAGCCGAAGAGCGGCGCCGTCGGGAACGTGGCGTTGCAGTAGGCCGCATACTCGGCAGCCGAGCGCGGATAACGCTCCTCGCCCGTGGCCGGATCGACGATGAAGGGCCGCGGATCCTGTCCGCGCCCCGCCTCCGGCTGGAAGAGGCTCGCGCGCGCATTGACGAGCACCGAGACGTCGTCGTTCGGCTCGAAGAGAAGCTGCGCGCGGGCACTGTAGTTCTCGAGCGACTCACCGTCCTCGCCGGAACGGTTCTCGATGTAGCCGTCGTGCCGGTCCGAATAGAACGACAGACGCCCCGAAACCGTATCCGAGAGCGGACCGCCGACCGCACCCTCGATACCGAACTGACCGTTCTCGCCCACCGTGAGCTGCGTGTACGCATCGAAGACGCGGCTCGGACGCTTCGAGATCACGTGGATGAGACCGCCCGTGGCGTTGCGGCCGAACAGGGTGCCCTGCGGCCCTTTCAACACCTCGACGCGCTCGATGTCGTAGAGCGGCGCGCCGGCCGCCGGAAGGAAACTGACGTACGCACCATCGGTGAACAGAACCGTCGCCGCCTCGTTCTGCGGAGCGATGTCGCGCTGACCCACACCGCGCAGCGTGAACGTCGTATTCGAGGCGTTGCCGGACGACTCCATGCGCAGGCCCGGCGTGACGTCCATCAGTCCCTGCACGCTCGTCAGGCCGCGGTTCTGCAGCTCCTCGCCCGACAGGGCGGTGATGGCGATGCCCACGTCCTGGATGTTCTCGTCGCGCTTCTGCGCGCTGACGACGATCTCCTGGAGCTCCTGTGCGAACGCAGGCAGCGCTGCTGTCGCGACACAGAATGCGACCGTACCGGTGAGCACCCGTCGCACGGCTGTTCTGCAATTCATCGTCACTTCCCCCTCGTCATGCGGATGTTGTCTCGAATCGGAGACATCTAGCAGAGCGGACAGGGAGAAATCAACGCTTGACGAACTGCGTCGGCGCAACAGCCCGACGCGATGCACGCTATCGGATCCGTACTGTCGATTCCGATCGGGAGAGATTTACTTCTTGGTCAGTGGCGTGGAGGCACACGAAGCTTCAGGCACCAGCGGTCGGGTGCGAGCTCATCCGTCTCCGCCGTCACGGGAATGAATCGCTGGATGATGGAGAGATTGGTTCGGGTGTGGCTCGAGAGCGGAAGCGTCGTGAAGCTGCCGCCGGCGGCGAGCGCAAGCGGCACCAGCAGCTGATCCGCCAGGTACGGATCGACCGCGACGTCCGCATCGAGATAGCGGCGTACCTCTTGAGCGAGGTCACCTGCTACCTTCTCCGCGGGAACGCCTCGCATGCCGAAACCGATGAATACGCTCTCGAGGTGCTCCGCTTCGACCTTCACGTGGAGCACGTTGCCGGGTCCGAGCGCCTCTGCATGCTCGGTGACACAGGCATTCGGCCGGAGACCGAGCTTCGCCTGCAGCACGTTGAGCTCGCGCTCCGCGATGTGATCCGGCAGGCGGGACAGCAGTGCGTGCGCGGTGATGGCACGTATCGCGCCGCGTTCCATCAGCACCAGCTCCGTTGCCGCGGAGCGCGGCTCGATGGTCACGTGCACGATGCCGCCTCCCTTGGGGTAGAACCCGGGGCGCTCGAGCGTCATCTGTGCATTGAAGCCGACCCGCGCGACGACGGGCAGGAAGGCGTCACGCACGAACTCGAATGTCGGTGCACGAGGGTTGTGTGTGCCGCCGCGGAGCAGAACCCGCGAAGGCGCATCGCAGCACGCGAGAGCCGGAAAGATCGTCTGGAAGACGAGCATCGTGCTGCCGGCCGTGCCCACGTCGATCTCGTACGTGCCCGGATGGATCCCTGAGGGCTCGAACGAGAGCACGCTCGAGCCCACCTTGTCCCCTTCGACGCGCGCGCTGCTGATTCGCGCGGCCGCATGGACTGCGGCGAGGTGCTGCGCCCGGAGTCCCGGGTTACTGCGCCGCGCGCGGATGTTGCGCAACGTGACCGCGCGCCCTGTGCACATCGCGAGCGTGAGCGCGGTGCGGACGATCTGCCCGCCGCCCTCGCCGACCGAAGCGTCGATCTCGATCATGGCCCCGTGGAATACAGCACGGGCAACGAAACGGGGCAATCCGGACGTTTCGTCATCCGGAAAGGAATCGGCGCCCTGGCGGGCGCCGATTCCAGATCGATGCCCCGAGCGAGGATCAGAAGCTCGCGGTCACGGTGAGCCGTGCAGCCAGCGGTGATCCGGGCGTGATGTTGTTGTTGCTGTGCGCGTACTGGAAGTAGTGCTTGTCGAAGAGGTTCTCGACGTTGAGCTGCGCACGCCACCTGGCGTTGGGAGTGTAGAACACCGCTCCGTCCACACGGGTGTAGCCCGGCAGCTTCACGTTGCTCGCCGGCGTGGTGAGGTTCTCGATCGCGGCGAACACTTCGTCCTTGTAGACCACGCCGAGACCCACGCCCCACGTGCTCGATACGTCGTACCGGTTCCAGAGTGAGAAAGTCGTCTTCGGAAGGTGAGCGAGCTGCGCTCCCTTCTGCACGGTCGCCGACTGGTTGCTGGTGATCTCGCCGTCCTGGTAGGCACCCGCGGCGATGACGCTCCACCGGTCCGTGACCTGCCCGGCGACGCCGAGCTCGATGCCGCGATTGCGCTGCCCGTCGACAAGGATGAGTCGCGTCGCATCGTCGGGGTCCGTGACCGCCACTTTCCTGCGCTCGAGCTCGAACAGCGCCACCGTCACTGCGAGATCCGGTTTTGCGTCCCACTTGACGCCGACCTCGTAGTTGACGAACTCCTCGGGGTCGAGCGACGAGTTCGTTGCCGAAAGCGAAGAAAGCTGATCGCCCGCACGCGGCTGATACGTGAGGCTGTACGACGCGTAGGCCGATACGTTCTCGATCGGCTTGTAGACCAGAGCCAGGCGCGGCGAGAAGAGGTCGTCGTCCGAGCTGAAGTCGGTGCCCGTGCGGCGGTTCGTGAAGTCCACCTCGAAGCTGTCGTAACGGAATCCCGCGACGAGGAGGAACTGCGGCGACAGAGCGATCTCGTCGTGCAGGTATACGGCAGCGATCTTCGCCGTGCCGTCGTTGTCGGCATCCGTTGCGCTCTGACGGAAGGAAACCGGCAGGGTCGTCCGCGGATCGCCGACCGGCACCTGGATCGAAGTCGTGCCGGGAGCCACGGTGTCGAAGTAGCCGGTATTGCGGAAGTTCTCGGTGTCCTGGCGTCCGAGCTCGATCCCCGCCAGGAGCTTGTGGGTGACCGCACCGGTCGTCAGCGTGAAGTTGAGGTCCGTCTGGTTGAAGAAGTTCTCGCGCTGGGTGGCATTGTTGTACGCGACGAGCGACACGAGCGTGCCCGCCGGATTGCCCCCCACCGGCGTCGTGTTCACGGCACCGGCAAACACGTTCTGATAGAACTTGTCGTAGTCGCTGTAGCGCGTGCGGTTGCGCAGCACCACGTCGTCGCTGAAGCGGTGCTCGACGAGGAGATTCGCCATCCGCACGGTGGCCTCGACCGGCGACTGATCCGGGTCGCCGAAGAACTCACCGCGACGCGTCTCGAGCGGACGGCCCAGGAAGGACGACACGCCGCGATCGGCCGTGCGCTCGTCGTGGAAGTACTCCACTCCGGCGGTCACGGTCGTGCGGTCCCCCGCTCTGAACGTCACCGTCGGATTGATGCCGTAACGCTCGAGCGTCACGTCGTCGCGGTAGCTCTCGGAATCCTCGTACACGCCGTTGATGCGGAAGGCGATGCTGTCGGTCAGCGCCTGACCGAAGTCCGCGGTGATACGCCTGTTTTCGAAGCTCCCGAGCTGGAGAGAGACGGAGCGCACGGGATCGAACACCGGCTGCTTGCTCACGCGGTTGATGAGACCGCCGACACCGCCGCGGCCGAAGAGCGCCCCGTTGGGTCCTTTCAGGACTTCGACCTGCTGGACGTTGTAGAGATCGCGGTAGTACTGAACGTCATCGCGCATGCCGTCCAGGAAGAAGTCTCCCGTCGTGCTGTTGCCGCGGATGACCGGCGTTTCGCGGTTGCCTTCACCCTGCGCCATGCTCACGCCCGGCACGTACTGCATGGCCTCACCGATGTTCTGCGTGTTGAGATCGTCCAGCGTCTGGCGCGTGATCACGCTGATCGACTGCGGCACGTCGCGAAGCGGCGTATCCGTCTTCGCGCTCTGGGCGGTCTCCGTCCTGTAGCCTTCCTCGACGGTCGCTTCCACCTGCACCTTGGGAAGGACGGTCGGTTTGCTGTCCGCAGCCTGCGAAACGGACACGACGGCCAGCGGCAGGCTCACCAGGCTGGCCCGAATCAGCGGTGATGACATGAGTCGAACCCTCGGGGCACCAAAGGCAATTACGAACGAGAATGATTCTCATTACGATAACAGGCCGATCGAGAGCTGTGCAAGGGTCGTCGGGCGAGCACGGGTCACGCCCGCGCTACCGAGACCGTACGATTCTGTCCCCCTTTGTATCCGACGATGGCCTGAACCAGAGCGCAGGCTGCCAGGCCCACCAGCGGAATCATCCATCCCCCGGAAAGATCGTGCGCGAGCCCGAACAGCAGGGGACCGAACGCTGCGATCAGGTAACCCATCGATTGGGACATGAGGGAAAGCGATGCGGCCTGATGGTGATCGCTCGAGCGCAGACCGATGAATGCCAGCGCCAGAGGGAAGCTGACTCCGCAACCGAATCCGCTGAGTCCCACCCAGAAGACCATCCACTCAGGATGCAGCAGAAGCCCGACGATCCCGACGAAGATGACGAGCGACACGAACACCGCGAGCGCGCGCTGATCCTGCCGAAGAGCGAGCAACTGCGGCAGGGCTGCGCCAGCCACGAGGGAGACGAGCTGGAACTCCGTGACCAGAAGGCCCGCGACCGCGGGGTCGTAGCCACTGTCCTGGATCACCGAGGGAAACCACGCGACCACCACGTAGAAGCAGAGTGACTGCAGCCCCATGAACGCGGTGACGCACCAGGCAAGGGGCGAACGCCAGACGTTCGCCGTTGCCGATTCCTCGATTGGCGGAGCAGGATCATTCGGCCGCAGGGAGGCGTACGCCCACATCGCTACCGCAGGGACGGCCGGCACGGCCCAGATCGCCAGCGCGCCCTGCCATCCTCCGGGCAGCGACCGCTCGAAGGGGACTGCCAGTCCCGTGCCAATCGCGGCCGTCAGCGCCAGAACCAGCGCGTAGACGGTCGTGAGCGAGCCAACCCGTTCCGGGTAGTCGCGCTTGATGATGGTGGGCGCGAGCACATTGCCTACCGCGATGCCAGCGCCGAGTACGATCGTTCCGGCAAACAGCGCCCACGTGGTTCCCCCGGAGCGGAGCAGGACGCCCACGAGCAGCATGAACATGGCGATCGCCACCGTCCGCTCGAGCCCCACGCGGCGACCGAATCTCGCCAGCGGGGCGAACGCCGCGAATGCCAGCAAGGGAAGGCTGTTCAGAAGCCCTACGGAAGTGCCGGACAGACCCGTCGCCTTCTGAATACTGCCGACCAGCGGACCCACCGCGGTGAGCGCAGGCCGCAGATTCGCGGCGAGCAGCAGGAAGGCCAGAAAGGGCAGAAAGTTCTTTCGCACGGGTGCTCTTGTGTATGAAAGCCGATCGCAGGCCGCGGTCAGGTCCGCGTGCCGCTTCCGGCAGGACCTTCGGGCAGCGCGAGAGGATACCGGTTCTGCGGTAGAGAAATCCGCTTCCTCAGGAGGCTCCGCGCCAGAACCCGAGGACTTCGTCGAGGAACTTCCGATCGGATTCGTAGTCGGGTGAAGCTGCCCGACATTCGACGAACTCGAGCACCACTCGGCGCTCAGCTTCGCTGAACTGCGCGAACCTGTTCCTTTCGCCGACGTCGAGATCCCCGGACGGCGCCAGGTTGCAGTTCATCACCGCTTCCGCGCTCGACTCCGGTGTCGTGAGACAGAACTCGATGAATCGTGGCAGGTAGTAGCGGAATGCCTTGGGGCTGAGGAGCGGCAGGGAATCTCCGAGCCGGAGCATCTCGTCGTCGGGCACGTCTCGAGCCGCGTAACGCGACAGCCGCGCGGCGACCTCGTCGCACTCACAGCAGCGATGCGGCGTGCTCTCGTCGCGATCGCGCCGCGGCGCCTCGGCGAAAGCCCGGTAAAGGCGGTCGATGTAGTCGGCGACGTCCACTTCACTGCGGGGCCGGGCGATCACACGGCGGCATCTCCACATGTGTTCGAGCGCGACGAGGATCCCGGCGCCGAAGATGACGGCCCTTTCACGATACTAGCAGGAGAGAAGCGCCTCATGCGGGTACCGATTCCAGCATCATGACCACGGCGGTCGAGCGTTGAGACTGATCCCGATGCGGGCTGAAACCGGGATTGATCAGGTTGTACTCATGGTCGATTGAAAGTCGTACAACCGGAGAGCTTCCTACTGCGGCGCGTTGTTTTCGCGGTGCATGGCCGCCGCCGATCGGAAGCACGGGCCGCACCTGCAGCGAGAATGTCTTATTGCTGTCGCAACGCACGGTGTAAACTTCCGGGTGCCAGCGTACCGGCCCACAACATGCACGTGGCTCACAGAAGGGGCGAAGGGCGCTTGCATCTCAACGCTTGCGGCGTGTAAGAGCAGGCGCTGTCATCTCTGCCGGTCTTGCGAACCCTCATGGAAGAGCTGCTGCGCATACTCGAGCAGCCTCGGTACTTCCTGCCGCTCTTCGTAGCATGGTGGCTCGTCATCTGCGCCTTGCTGGCTTATCTCAGCGGCTGGGCCGACCTCGCGAAGAGATACCGAGCGGAAGACCGGGCACCGCTGGTCTGGCGAGTGATACCGTTTCGTATCCGGCTCGATCGGGCGCGGCTTGCGTAAGGTTCGCTATGGTGCCTGCTTGTCCATGGTCCTGAGCGACGAGAGAATCTGCCTGTCGTTCATGTTCCCTTTCGGATTCGGGAACCCGCCACTGTTTCTGCCATGGCAGGACGTTGCCGCGATCACCCCTGAGCAGACGCGGCTCGAGAGTCGCGCCGTCATTACGCTGAAGAATCAATGGGTGACGGTATCACTCCACGGAAAAGCCGCGGATGCGGTGCTCGCAAGATATGCACATGAACGGGCGCACCGATCCACCGAAACCAAGTGATCGCAACGACGCGAACGACATGATCAGTGCGCGCCTGCCTTCGAGAAAAGGTTCAGCACGGCGACACCGCTCATGATCGGACCGATTTCCACCTTTGCCCGAGTACCGGGCTTCTGGCCGTAGTGAATTCAGCCGATCGCCGTTATCAGCGCGATTTCGAGACCCGGTCGGGCGGCATCGGCGATCCCGGCAGGGACAGTTCCCACGACAATGAATCTGGCGTGCGCTGCCGGGCATGGGGCGCGCTTGCATAGCAAACGCCGCGGTGATGACGATACTCGTGAAGGGCTCCCGATTCCGGTACGTGGCGTCCCGCGGCTTGTAAATGCAGCAGCCGCTGCAATTGAGGGTACAACGGCACAGTACCTCGACGGGGCGGACAGCGCCGTTACAGGAGTGTGGCGCAGCGAGCGTGCTCGACGTAGAGACGATCCGAAGGCAGTGACAGGTTCCAGACCTGGGATCGCGAGCAGCTTCAGTAGCTGAACATAGCGCACTCCGCACAGCTGCAGGGCAAGCGCCACCACCCTTCGACCTGCTCGTCCGCGAGGATTCCCGGACTGTTGATGATGCCGGGCTGGTACCGGCCCGGCGGACCGACTCCGGAGACGGAACGACGTTGTTGCCGCAGTTCACTTGTCGAAAGGTCATT
>QGVD01000063.1 GCA_003242685.1 Pseudomonadota bacterium
CCCGCAGCGCGCTCGAGGCGCTCGTCACTGCCGCAGGGCTCGAAGAGCCCGTCTTCGGCGAGCGTTTCGAGAGCTTCCGCGGCACCGCTCTCGAGCACAAGTTCCGCGGCGCGTTCGAAGTGTGCGGCATGAGCTTCCGCGCACGAAAACCCCTCGGCGCGCGGGGCCGGCCCGCCGTCGACAGATGACTCATCCACCCACCTCACGAGGAGACACACCATGCTTCGCAAGTTCGTCATCGAGCGCGAGATCCCCGGCATCGGCAGCAAGCGGCCGGAGGAGTACTGCGCCATCGCCCAGCAGTCGAAGAACGTGCTCGACGGTCTCGGCACCGGCATTCAGTGGCTGGAGTCGTACGTCGCGCAGGACAAGACGTACTGCGTGTACCTCGCGGCCGACGCATCGCTCATCCGCGAGCACGCCGCCCGCTCGGGCTTTCCGGCCGACCGCATCGTGGAGATCCGCACCACGATCGACCCGACGCTCGCGCCGGCCTGACCCGGCACGGAGCGCGGCGGTTCCGATTCCCGGCTTTCACGATCCACCACGAGGAGAAGAATCATGCAAGCTGCACTGTCCAACCGGGCGGCTCCCGATGCGGCGACCGACTCCGGACACACCCGCTACGCGCGCTGCATCAAGGCATCGAAGCGCGTGCGATGGGACATCGATGCGGACGTCATCCGCGGCCGCGACTTCGACTACGGGAAGACGTTCCTGCCCGCCGGCCTGTCGAAGGCAGACGAGCTCGCGATGCTGAGCCCCGCCGAGCGGCGCCTGCTCAGTCAGGTCCAGGGGCGCACCTACGCCTACATGTTCGGACTGGTCGAGCGCTTCATCGGCGCCAAGGTGCTGCAGCTTTCCGGTCAGCACTGGCTCGGCGACCAGGTCGCCCTCGAGGCACTGGTGCGCTTCTCCGACGAGGAGCTCAAGCACCAGGAGCTGTTCCGCAGGCTCGAGGCGCTCATGGACGCACGAATGCCCCCGGGCTACACGAAGGTGGCCGAGCCGAATGCGGTGGCGCGCGCGGTGCTCGACAAGCGCACCTGGGCGGTCCTCGCCCTCATCTGCCACATCGAGCTCTTCGTCCAGCAGCACTACGAGCAGAGCATCGGCCCGTCGGAGGATCTCTGCCCGCTCTGGAAGGACGTGTTCATGTATCACTGGCGCGAGGAGTGCCAGCACGCGATCCTCGACGAGCTCGAGTGGACCGCCGAGAACGCGCGCATCACCGACGCCGAGCGCGATGCGGCGGTGGACGATCTCATCGCGCTCGTCGGCGCAGTGGACGGAATCCTGCAGGCACAGGCCGTGGCCGACACGGAGTACTTCCTCGCCATGACGGGGCGCGGCAACGATGAGCCGGTCCGGGCGGCGGTCGGCGCCACGGTGCTGCGCGCCTATCGCTGGCAGTACATCGTCTCGGGCGTGCAGCATCCGCACTTCGGGCGGCTGCTGTCCTCCATGACCACCGCCGCGCAGATGCAGCGCATCGCCGATGCGCTGAGCCCGATCCTGAGCGGCTGAGCGACGCTCAGCGGACGAGCATCGCCTTCGCCGCTTCCGCTGGTCTCACGGCTTCAGCACGAAGGCCACGGCAGCGGCGATGGCGAGCCCCACCACCAGGCGCAGCAGCCACACCGCACCGGCGAGGCGACTGCGCGTCATCTTCCGGGTGCTCGCCGTGGCCGCGCCGAGCTCGGCATCGGCGGCGTAGAGATACGCCTGCACGAGCAGCACCGGTGCGACCTCACCGGCGAGCACGTGCGTGAGATGGGCGCGGTAACGTGCGCCGCGGTCGAGGAGAGGCGCGAGCCGCTTCGCGTGCTGCGCAGGAACGAAGCCGATGGGCTTGCCGCTCGCGGTGCAGACCCGGATCGCGTGAGGGTTCGCGTCGTCCGGCTCGCGAACGAGCAGCACCGGCTGACCCGCGCGCGCATGGCGGCGGATGGTCGAAGCGTGGCGGTCCGAGAGACAGCCTGCGACGGTGAAGCGCGCCGAGGCGAGCACTTCGTTGCGCAGGCGATCGCCCGTGTCTTCGACTTCGCCGGGCTGCCAGTCCGGATCGACGACCCGCAGCTTCGCCCGCCGACGCGTGAGCTCCGCGGGCAGGCACGGCTCGAGCGTCTGCTGCAGGGTCCGGAGCTGTCCGGGCATCACCTGCCCGGTATGGAGAATCTGGTCGAGGATCTGCCCGATGTACGGCAGTTCGGCGAGCTGGTCGCGCATCCGTCCCTCGCGCAGCGTCCGCAGAGACTGCAGCTCACGGGCGGAGAGCCGGCCGTCTTCCATGGCCGTCTGGCACAGAGAGAGCAGCTCCGCGCCGACGTAAGGCTGCGATTCGTTCCCTGTATCGAAGCTCTGACGAAAATCGGCCCGCGCAGCTGCACGCCACGGCATCGCGAGTATCCCCCCGGTGCTTCCTTCCCGTCTGCATTGTCGGCATGCCGCGCGCGCGACGCAATCGCTTCGCGCGTCGTCGGCAACCGACGCCGGGCCGGAAGGAATGCGAGGCAAGAAGAAGCGCGGCGCGCAGCATGCGCGCCGCGCTCGTGCAACCGGGGTGTCCGTGCCGTTTCCGTGGCACGGACGGGGCCTGCGCCCTCAGCTCTGGGTGAGCGGCGTCAGTGTGAGCTCGACGCGACGGTTGAGCGCCCGGCCCTCCGGCGTGTCGTTGCTCGCGATCGGCCGCGACTCGCCGTAGCCGACCGTCGCGATGCGCGTATCGAGCACGCCCTTGCTGCGCAGGTACTGGGCGACCGTGTTGGCCCGGCGCTCGGAAAGCTGCTGGTTGTACTGCTCCGAGCCCGTGCTGTCGGTGTGGCCCGCGATGTCGATGAGCGTCTTGTCGTACTCCTTGAGCACCAGGGCGACCGAATCCAGCACCGGGAAGAATTCGGGCGCCAGATCCGCGCTGTCCGTGCGGAAGGTGATGTTGCCGGGCATGTTGAGCACGAGCGTATCGCCCACGCGCGACACCGACACGCCGGTGCCCTCGAGCTGCGCGCGGAGCTTCGCTTCCTGCTTGTCCATGTACTGGCCGACGGCTCCGCCCGCGAGCGCACCGACACCCGCGCCGATGAGGGCATGCTTGCGCCGCTCCTTGGAATTGTCGCCCGTGAGCGCCCCGATCGCCGCGCCGGCGAGCGCACCGATGCCGGTGCCCTTCGCCGTGTTGCTGACCTTGCGTTCGCCCGTGTACGGATCGGTGGTGTAGCAGCCCGCCACGAGCGAAGCGGCAATGGCGACGAGCAGGAACTTGTGACAGAGATGCGATTTCGACTTCATTTTCATCGGGACCCTCCCGCCAAGCCTGGTGCGCAACTTACCCGCGGAGGGCTTAACGTAAAGTGAACGCTGTGCGCGGTGTGAGGTGGATCACATCGCCCGATCGAGGCTGTCGCGGCGTGGCGACTGTCGATCGGCGTCGGGTTCGAGCGATCGCTGCAGATCCTCGAGTGCGACGGGCTTCACGAGATGCTGATCGATGCCCGCCGCGCGCGTCCGCGCCCGGTCGGCGGACTGGCCCCATCCGGTGAGCGCGATGATCCGCACGCGTTTGCCTTCCGGCAGCGCACGGATGCGCCGGCTCGCCTCGAGCCCGTCCATCTCCGGCATGCCGATGTCCATGAACACCACGTCGAAGCGGCCGGCTTCGAAACGGGCCACGGCTTCGAATCCGCCGTAGGCCTTCTGCACCTGGTGCCCCATGAGCGAAAGCAGCGCGGCGAGCGAGTCCGCGGAGTCCGCCTGATCGTCGACGACGAGGATGCGCAGCGGCCGCTCGGCCTTGCGGAGCTCGATACCCGTCGACGTGTCGCCATCCGGCTCTTCGGCCGACTCGAGCACCGGCAGCCGCACGGTGAACGTCGAGCCCTTGCCGATCCCGGGGCTGCTCGCCGACAGCGTTCCTCCGTGCAGCGCCACCAGTCCGCGCGAGAGCGCAAGACCGATGCCGAGACCGCTCATGCGGTCGCGATGCGCATCCGCCTGCGAGAACATCTCGAAGATCTTCGGCAGGGCTTCGGGCGCGATGCCGATTCCGGTGTCGCGGACGTGAACGGTTACGAAACCGTTCTCCTGCGCGGCCGTGATCTCGATCCGGCCGCCCGGCTCGGTGTACTTGGCGCTGTTCGAGAGGAGATTCGCGAAGATCTGCGCGAGGCGCGTGCGGTCGCCGCGCACCGTCACCGGACGCGCGGGAAGTGATACCTCCAGCGTGTGACCGAACTGGTCGATCAGCGGCCGGGTCGTCTCGATCGCGTCGTCGATCGCAGCGGAGAGCGCGACGGGCACGCGCTCGAGACTGAGCTTGCCGCGCGAGATGCGGCTGATGTCGAGCAGATCGTCGATCAGCCGCACCATGCGTGCGAGCTGCCGCTCCATGATCTCCATCGGCCGGGCGAGCGCGGAGTCGCCGCCCGTCGACAGACGCAGCAGGTGCAGCCCGTTGCGCAGCGGGGCGAGCGGCCCGCGCAGCTCGTGGGCGAGCACCGCGAGGAACTCGTCCTTGCGCCGGTCGCTCTCGCGCAGCGATTCCTCGCGCTCTAGCGCCTGCCGGTAGAGCCGCATGTTGTACACGGCGATCGCCGCACGCTGCGCGAGCTCCTGTGCGAGCTCGAGATCCTGCTCCGTATGGCTGCGGTCCGAGATGTCGAAACAGAAAGTGAGCGCACCGAGACAGCGGTCTCCGACCACGAGCGGCACGATGAGCGCCGAGTGCACTCCCATCGCGCGGATGAACTCGAGATGCTCGGGGCTCGCCGCGGAGCGGCGGGCGGACCCGTCCGTCACGCGCGGAACGAGCACCGGCTTGCCGTCCCAGATGACGCGCCACGCAGGGTGGTGGCGCGTCTCGACCGGCGGCACCCTGTCGAGCGCGCCCTGGAAGAACGCACGCCGCTCGGGCGCGCAGTGCGCAGCGCCCGCACGATGCACGCGGCCGTCCTCGCCGAGGATGTCGAAGATGCAGAAGTCGCCGAGGATTGGCACGGCGAGCTCGGCGAGCGCCTGGAGCGTGCCTGCCGGGTCGAGCGAGCCGGTGAGCACCTTCGTCGCCTCGTACAGAAAGCGCTGACGTCGCTCCGCCTCGCGCAGCCGCGACTGGATGCGCATTTCGTCGGTCACTTCGCGCACGACGACGTTGACACCGATCACCCGGCCCGCGGCGTCCCGCAGCGGTGCCCAGTTCTGGATCCAGTGCCGCACGACGTCGGGCTCGGTCGGCGTTCCGGCAGCGATGTGCACGTCGAACGCCGGCTGTCCCGTCTCGATGACCCGCCTGAGGAGCGGCTCCATTTCGTCCGCGAGGTTCGGCAGGATCTCGCGCACGGAGCGTCCGATGTGCTCCTCGACGGAGAGTCCATTGAGCGTGGCGAGCCGGCGATTGATGCGCACGAAGCGCAGCTCGGTATCGAGCTGGCACAGGCCGACGGGCGCCGTTTCGTAGATCGACTCGATCTCCTGGAGCTGCCGCGCGATGAGCGCGGAGCTCTCCGCGAGACGGGTCTCGCCGACGCTGCGGTCGATGACCTCCGCCACGAGATCGCAGGTCGCGCGGATGAGGGCAAGAGAGCTCTCGTCGAAGCGGGCGCGCGTGCGGCTGCCGAAGGACAGCGTGCCGATGAGACGGCCGCGCGCCATGAGCGGATGGCAGGTGTAGACCGAGAGGCCCATCTCGCGCAGGACGCGCAGCGGCGCGTCGGTGCCGCGCTGGATGTCCTCCACCGTAATCGGCTCGCATGCGGCTGCCACGGCGCCGCACACGGACTCTCCGAGCCGCAGCCGCTGCAGCCGTTCACGGTGGGACGGCGGCAGACCGCGATGTGCCACGAGCTCGAGGAAAGAGCCGCTGCCGTCGAGTCGGTGATGCACGTACAGCTCGAGCCCGAGGATCCCGGCGAGCTGCTCGTACATCTGCTCCAGGAAGGGCGCAGGCTCGCGCGCGGTGACTGCCGCGCTGACGCTCCGCAGGAGCAGCTCCATCTGCTCCCGGAGTCCAACCTCCCTGCTCTCGACCCCCGTCCGTCTCCTCACTGCACGCTCACGGTCCCCGTTGCCACCCGAGGCCGCCGCGTGAGCAGAGAGCGCAGGTCCCAGTAGGCAGGCTGCGCCGGCTCCATGCGCAGTGGCGCTGCGGCGGGCACGGACACATGGTCCGGAACGTCACCCGCTTCTGCAACCGCCGCGTCGATTGCCGGTGTCTCGAGCTGAGCCAGCTCGGCCGGCGGCGTGCTTTCCTCCGGCGTCAGCAGGAGGCCCGCGGCACGCGCACGGCGGCCGAGGTCCGCCCGGCTCGAGAGGCTCGTGAGCCACGCCGATGCGAGGAGCCCAGCGAGCACGGGAGCCATCCACCAGAGGAAGCGCGGCGCGAGCATCGCGAGCACGGCGCCCCAGGCCACGCCGAGCGCGACGTGACCTCCGTGCCGCGCGAACGACTCGCGAAGCGTCACGCCGCGATCGCCGCGCGCCTGAGCGTTCCAGACCACGGGTCTGCCCGTGAGCGTCTGCCACACGAAGGTCGAATGGAACACCATCATCGCCGGCGCGAGCAGCATGCTGAAGAGCTGCTCGCAGAGCGCGCTCGTGAGCAGCCGCCCCGCTCCGCCGAACGCGCGGCGCATGCGGCCGTCGACGAGCGCGAGCGTCACGCCCAGCGCCTTCGGCAGCAGCAGCAGCACGATCGTGATCGCGAGCAGCGAGAAGATCTCCTCGACTCGCGACTCGGGCCAGTTGGGGAAGAGCATGAAGGTTCCGGGCTCGAAGTAGCTGTAGCCCCGAACCGCTTCCCAGCACGCGATGATCGACGAGAGCAGCAGAATGACGAGCCACAGCGGTGAGCTGACGTAGGCCATGATGCCGGTCAGCATGTGCACTCGGCTCAGCCAGTGCAGCCCGCACATCGGCAGGACGCGCGCGTGCTGGAGATTTCCCTGACACCAGCGGCGGTCGCGCGCGGCGAAGTCGATGACGTTTGAGGGAACCTCTTCCCAGCTCCCCTCGAGGTCGGGCACGAGCCACACTTCGTAGCCCGCGCGGCGCATGAACGCCGCTTCCACGAAATCGTGGCTCAGGATCTCACCGCCGAGCGGCGGCTTTCCGGGCAGATGAGGCAGCGCGCAGTCGCTGGCGAACGGCCGGATCCGGATGATCGCGTTGTGGCCCCAGTAGTTGCCTTCGCCGAGCTGCCAGAACGCGAGCCCGCTCGCGAGCATAGGACTGTTGAGGCGCGACGCGAACTGCACCATGCGCGCGAACAGCGTCTCGCGTCCCGCGGGCAGCGGCACGGTCTGGATGATGCCTGCCCTCGGATGCGCGTCCATCAGACACGCGAGTGCGACCAACGCCTCGCCCGTCATGATGCTGTCGGCGTCGAGCACCACCATGTAGTCGTACGCCGCGCCCCAGTTGCGAACGAAGTCCGCGATGTTGCCCGCCTTGCGGCCGACGTTCTGCACACGGCGCCGGTAGAAGATCCGGCCCTGCGCGCCGTGCCGCGCGACGAGCGCGCGCCACATCGCTTCTTCCGCGCGAGCGATCCGCTCGTCACGCGTGTCGGAGAGGATGAAGAAGTCGAATCGCTCCGCACCGCGCTGCGTGGAGAGCGAGCGCCAGATGGCGTCGACACCCGCTGCGACGCGCGCGGTGTCCTCGTTGTAGATGGGCATGACGAGCGCCGTGCGTCCGCGCGGCACACGCCCCTTCACCTCCGCGGCGCTCATGATCGCGGGGTCGCGTATCCGCGCGAGCCGGATGACGAAGCCGGCGACCGCCGTCCAGAACGCACCCGCGATCCAGGAGAAGAGCCCGAGGAACAGCACGAGCCCGCACGCTTCGGGGAGCGTGAGGCCGTTCGCGCGCAGGATCTCGAACATGAGCACCGCGCCGAACAGCCCCGTGAGCAGCGTCAGGCCGAAGAAAAGCGCACGGCGCAGGGCCGCGGTACGCCGCACGGCGGCGTAGCGGCTCAGGGATTCCACAGGTACGTCCATGTTTCGGTCAGCGATTCGCCGTAGAGAGTGAGGTAGCAGCGCAGGTCGATGGCCTTCCTGCCGTTGGGTTTGGCGCGGAAGGCGACGCGCCAGGCTCCGGTGTCGGGCACGCGCTCGACCGAGACGGCCTCGATCTGCACGCCCTCGCCGCTCACGTGCGCCTCGACGGGCTGCGTCCGATCGAGCCCGTCGAGATCGCCGCCGGCGAAGTCGATGACGAAGCGCTTCCACCCCTGCTCGACGTAGTCGCCCATGGCCGCCTTGCCGATGCGGGTGGAGATCACCCGCCCGCCGGGCGGCCACTGATGTGACGTAGAGAACGCCGAGATCGCGTACGAGTAGCGCACCGGCTTGCCCGGCTCGATCGGCGTCTCCGGTACCCAGTACGCGACGATGTTGTCGTGAATCTCTTCCTGGCTCGGAATCTCCACGATCTCTACGCCGCCGCGCCCCCACTGGCCGTGCGGCTCGATCCAGTAGCTCGGCCGCACGTGGTAACGCGCTTCGGCGTCCTGGTAATGCTGGAAGTCACGGTCGCGCTGGATGAGCCCGAAGCCGCGCGGGTTCTCGTCCATCAGCCGGCTGATGCGCAGCTCCGCGGGGTTGACGAGCGGCCGCCAGAGCCACTCGCCGGTGCCGGTCTGCGCCATGACCCCGTCGCTGTCGTGCACCTCGGGTCGGAAGTCGTCGAAGCGGCGGTCGCTGCCGTTCTCGCCGTACAGGAACATCGAGGTGAGCGGCGCGATACCGACCTTCTCGATCGGCTTGCGCGCGTAGAGCTCGCTCGTGACCTCGACGCGCGTGGTGCCGCCGGGGAGGATGTCGAAGCGATAGGCACCGGTCACGCTCTCGCTGTCGAGGAGCGCGTAGATGGTGAGCTTGCGGTCGGTGGGGCCGGGCTTCACCAGCCAGAAGTCGGTGAAGACCGGGAACTCCTCGCCGCGCGGCAGACCGGTGTCGATCGCGAGGCCGCGCGCCGAAAGCCCGTAGACCTGATTACGGCCGAGCACGCGAAAGTACGACGCGCCGAGAAAGACGATCAGCTCGTCCTTGTAGAGCGGCGTGTGCAGCGGGAAGTGGACGCGGAAGCCCGCGAAGCCGGTGTCGTCGCTCAGTCCTTCCGGCACGGGGTTCCTGCCGAAGTCGAACATCGCGGGACTGTAGGCGACCTGACTGACGCCGGATGGCGACACCTCGGCAATGCTCACACGGTCCCTGAATGCAAAGCCGCGGTGGAAGAACTGCACTTCGAAGAGCCCCTCGCCGCGCCAGAGCGCACGCTCGGGACGGAAGCGGATGTCGCGATACGCGTCGTAGTCGATCTTCTGGAGCGCTTCGGGCAGCGCGTGCGTGCGGCGCTCGTACGGCTTCTGCGCCCGCTCGCGCGCGATGTTCTGCACGTCGGAGAAATCGAACTGCTTCTGCGGCTGTTGCTGCGGCTGAGGGGGCCGAACGTCGGGCGAGCCGCCGGTCGTGTTAGCGAGCATGAGGGTCGCAGCGATGAGCGCGACGATCAGCAAGCGTTGCCGCACGGCCATTCAACTCCTCAACAAGGTGGATCCGGTATGCCGTCCCCCCTTTTGTTTCTTCTCCGGCGGAAAAGTGCCAGCAAAATGAGTACCAGACAAGAAACTGTCGCTACTTCGCGACGAGTTGCATTCGATTATGTACATCGCGCACGCCGGGACACCGCGCGACGAGGTCCTCGAGCACGAAGCGCATGTGCCGCTGCGGCACGCTGCCCTCGAGCGTGACGACACCGTCGCGCACGTCGAACGAGACGTCGCTCACGTCGACGTCCTGCGCCTGCACGAGACGCTGGTACACGTCGTCGCGCAGCCGTTCGTCCGAGCGCCGGTATCCCTTCGGCGGACGCCGGGAGCGAAGCCTCATCCGACGCCCAGTGACATCGTCGCCGGCCGAGAGTTCGATGCCGGCGTTGATGTCGACACCCGACCCAAGGTCGAGCTCTTCCACGCCGCACGGCGCGATTCGAGTCGCGGCCGTAACGGTACTGTCCGTAATAGCCGTAGGGGTTCTCGCCGAAGGCGCCGACGCCGCGCTCGTCGCGCGCGCCGAATGGGCCGTAGTAGGGATCGCGCGACTGACGGTCGACGGTGTCGCCGTAGCCCGCGGACTGCCGTCCGGGTCTGCGTGTATTCATTTTATGGCTCCTCCTTGAGCCTTAGGTAAGGGCCCGCCGAATGGCCGCGGGCTCCGCAGCGCGCAGGGGCTCAGCCGGCGCCGAACCACTCCTGCGCCCGGCGGTGCGCCCGCTCCCGGATCTCGGGGGTGATCTGCATGGCGATGGTTCCGAGCGCCGTGGCGAGCACGCCCAGGTCGTCCGTGTATCCGACGCCCGGCAGCAGGTCGGGCACGGCGTCCGCGGGCAGCACGAAGTAGGCGAGCGCTCCGTAAACGACCGTCTTCGCCCACTTCGGCGTCGAGGGACTCTGCGCCGCGTAGAAGAGCTGCAGCGCGCTCTCGACGACCTGCTGCCCCGCTCTGCGCGCCTGCTGGCGGAGCTTCGTCCAGAAGCCGCTTTCGGAGAAGGCGGCACCGAAATCGTGCATGCGTTGCTCCACGTGAACTCCTTTGGTTCAGGTCAATGTGCGGGCCGGGCCGGCGATCCCGCTTCCTCCCGCGCCGAGCAGTGGCTCGCGATCAGCTTCCTGAGGAAGCGCTCGCACTGCTCGAGCTGCGCGATCGGAACGTACTCGTCCGCGCGGTGCGCCTGATCGATGTCGCCGGGTCCGCACACCACCGTCGACCAGCCCGCCTGCTGATACTGTCCCGCCTCGGTGGCGAAGGGAATCGCGATCTGCGGCTCCTCCGTGGACAGCGCGTCCCGCACGAGCGCCAGCGCGCTGCCCTCCTCCGGCGCGAGCGCCGGGACATCCGCGATCACGGTTGTCTCGATGCCGCAACGGCGTCCCGTCCGTTGCGCCTCCGAGACCAGCGCGGCGGCGCGCCGCTCGATCTCTTCCACGTAGCGCACGGCGTGGTCACCCGGCACCGTGCGCACCTCCCACTCGAGCTCGCACCGGCCCGCGAGGATGTTGAACGCCGTGCCGCCGTGGATCACGTTCGCCGTGAGCGTCGTGAAGGGCGGCTCCAGCCCGGCGATCGTCACGGGATGCTGCGCGGCGCGGCGTGCGAGCTCTCCTATGTGCGCGATCAGCTCGCCCGCGAGCATCACGGCGCTCACGCCCCGGTGCACGAGGCTCGAGTGTGCTTCCGTGCCCGTCGCCACCGTGCGGCAGAAGCAGATGCCCTTGTGTGCCGTGGCGATCCGCATGTTCGTCGGCTCGCCGACGATCACCGCGGCGGGTGTCGGCACCACGCGCCGGAGCTGCGGAATGAGCGCCGCCGCGCCGTGACAGCCGACTTCCTCGTCGTACGTGAACGCGAGATACACGGGCCGCTCGAGCCTCCGCGCGACGAGCTCCGGCACGAGAGCGAGCGTCACCGCGATGAAGCCCTTCATGTCGGAGGTGCCGCGCCCGTACAGGCGCCCGTCGCGCTCCGAGAGCCGGAACGGATCGCTGCTCCACGGCTGCCCGTCGACCGGCACGACGTCGGTGTGCCCCGAGAGCACGATGCCGCCCTCGCGCTCGGGGCCGATGCACGCGAACAGATTCGCCTTCGTGCCTTCCGCGTTCGTGACGAGCTGAGAGTGCACGCCGCGGTCGTCGAGGTAGTCGCGCACCCAGTCGATGAGCGGCAGATTGGAATCGCGCGAAACCGTCGGAAAACCGACCAGCCGCTCGAGCAGCTCCCGGGTGCGCATGGCGGCTCGCGATCAGGCCGGCGGAATGTGGAAGATGCGCTCGGCGTTCCGGTGGTACACCTTCGCCTTGTCTTCGTCGGAGAGCGGCGCGGTGTCCATGAACTCGACGGCGGGCGCGGTGGGCTGATACGGATAGTCGATCGCCCACATGACACTGTCCGCGCCGAGCTTCTTCACCGAGTATTCGAGCGCGAGGTGATCCTCCACGCCGCTCGTCGTGATCACGAAGTTTCGGCGGAAGTACTCGTCCATCGTGAGCTGCGTTTTCGGCGCGCGGCCGATCCTCTGCGCGCGCGAGTTCATGAAGTTGATGCGCCAGAGCCAGAAGTGCACGGCCTCGCCCATGTGCCCGATGCAGATCTTCAGCTTCGGGAAGCGATCGAACACGCCGGAGACCATCATGCGCACCGCGTGCGTGCCGACCTCGACGCCGTAACCCCACATCGCGGAGTCCATGCCGTAGAACTGCAGCGGCCCCTTCATGCCGTTCGACGGCGCGCGCGGATGGATGTAGATGCAGCGATCGAGCGCCTCTGCGGCTTCCAGGATCGGCCAGTACTTCGGGTCGTCGAGATACTCGCCGTTGGTGTGCGAGTTGAGGATGAAGCCATTGAGCTTGAGCTCGCGGACGGCGCGCTCCATTTCCTTCACGGCGCGCTTCGGCGCCTGCGGCGCGAACGTCGCGAGCCCGGCGAACCGTCCGGGATGACGCGCGATGATCTCGGCCAGCCGGTCGTTCGCGAGCGTGGCGAGCTCGCAGGCGGTGTCGGCATCGAACATCTGCACGCCCGGCGCGGTGAGCGACAGGACCTGCATGTCCACGCCGTGCTCGTCCATCTCCTTGAGCCGCCGCTCCTCGATGTCGATGAGGCTGCTCAGGAAATCCATGCGCGCATAGCCCGCCTCGCCGGGGGTACTGTCGTAGATGCCCCTGACGAGCAGCATGTCGAGGCTCTCACTCGGAGCGCGCGAGATTCTCTTGAGCTCCTGCGCGACCTCGGGAATGGAGAAAGCCTCTTCGACGGCGATCCTGCGGAACTTGCCGGGCATTTGCGCGACCTCTCGTTGCGGTTGGGAAACGGAAAATGCTCACGATGCCATCGGGAACCGGTGGCATCAACGTCGCGCGAGGTGTCGAGCAGGCGGGACCGGACGGAGCCCCAGGCGGGCTCCGTCCGGTTCGACCTGTGCCGCGATCGATTCCGCCGTACCCGGCAGCGCGGCCTCGAGACGCCGGTGGCTTCAGGCGGTGACCGGCTGCGCGGTCTTGTCGTCGTGTGCCACCCAGCCGCGGTACATCGGCAGGCCGAGCCGTGCGAGGAAGGATGCCGGCAGCGTCGAGTCCTCGATGAAGACGATGCGGCCGGGCAGCGGCAGCTTCGCAAGGTCCGCCTTGTCGATCGTCGGAGCATGGACGAGCACGATCTGATCGAACCCCTCGACGTCGACGTACACGGTCACCTGGCAGCCCGTATGAGCGAGACGCTCGCGCCGGCAGCGCGGCTTCGTCTTGACCGTCGCCAGGTACTGCTGTCCCTGAGTGATCTTGAACGCTTCCTTCTTGACGACGATCAGGTCCGCGAGCGGCGCGCCGGAGACCTCTCTGCAGTGATCGCAGGGACAGAGGTGCCGCTCGATGAAGCCCGACAGATCGATCTCGTAGCGCAGTCCCTCCTGTGGATTGCCGTTGATGTCCATGAAGCCCGGGCAGCCGCCACGAATCACGCCAGACAGTTTCTCCGCCATGAGTCGTCCTCCTCTTGAGCGCGCGTCGAGCGCGTCGATTCCTTCGCGACTTGAGACTTTCGCTCCCGGATACGGATAGCGCTCCACAACGATACTCCTTCCTGACCGGAGCGCCAGAGGACGACGGGCGAGCGAGAGCGGATCACGGCAGGTGCAGATGTGCGCTGCGAATCGCTGCCGCACTGCACGCAGTTTCTGCTCCGGTGATCGGCGGCTGCAGCGCAGCCACGCTTGGCGTTGCTGCGCTGCAGCCGGTGCTCAGGCTCGCGCGAATGTCTGGCAGGAGCTTCCTGCCACGCTTTGTGGGCGGCGCGTCAATCGAAGTGGAACGTGATCCTGCCGTACACGAAGCGACCCGAACGCCCGAACGGCGAGTAGTTCGAGTACGGCGTGTTGCCCGTCGAGTTGCGCTCGATGAAGTACGGATCCGGATACTCGTCGAAGAGGTTCTCCGCGCCGATCGCGACCCGGATGTTGTCGGTGAGCGCGATGCGTCCCTCGAGATCGACGACCGTCACCGGATCCATCACGAAGTCGAGATCCGGGGTCGTGCCCGGATCGAGCGCCTCGCCGTAGCGCGTCGCACGGAACGTCGCGCCGAGGTTGCCGTAGCTCCAGTTCACGAACAGCGAGTACTTGTCCTTCGGATTGCCCTTCTCGAAGGTGAGCACGTTGACGCGGTCGAAGAGCGGCGGCGGCGGATCGAGCGCCTGCAGCGGCTGCGTCTGCGGAACGCGCGTGACGTCCGTCTCGTTGTACGTGCCCGCGAACGCGAAGTCGAAGCGCCCCATGCGCGCGGTCTCGAGCAGCCAGCTCACGACGAGCTCCGCGCCCTTGGTCTCGGTGTCGACGCCGTTGATGAAGAAGCGCCCGCCGCCCGAGCCGATGAAGCCGAGCGACTGCAGGTACTCGCGCACGTTCGCCTGCGTGAGGTTCTCCGACAGCACGATGCGGTCGTCGATGTCGATGCGGTACGCATCGAGCGTGACGTTCACGTTGCCGATGCGCCACACGGCGCCGAGCGAGTAGTTGATCGACTCCTCGGCGTCGAGCTTGCGCGCGCCGAGCGCCTGCGCGATCGGATCGGTGACCGGGAACGTCGTGATGTCGAACGGAATGCCGTTGATGAAGTTCGTCGCGGTCGTGGCGAAGTACTGCTGCTGCAGCGACGGCGCACGGAAGCCGTTCTGGATCGAGCCGCGCAGCGCGAAGCTGTCTGTGAAGTCGTAGCGCGCGGCGATCTTGCCCGAGATGTTCTCGCCGAAGTCCGAGTAGCTCTCGACGCGCAGCGCAACCGAAGCGAGGAGCTTCTCCGTCACGTTCGCTTCGAGATCGATGTACGCGCCGACCGCGGTGCGGTCCTCGTCGACCTCGTTCTCGGGCCGGAAGCCCGGGAACACCTGCGCGCCGCCCTGCGTCGGCTGACCGTTCGGCAGCAGCACGCCGCCGTGGCGCCAGGAATCCGGCTCACCGGCGGAGATCGAATAGTTCTCCCAGCGCGCCTCGAGACCGGCGGCGACATTGAGCGGCGAAGCGAGCCCCCCGACGTTGAACTGGCGCACGCCGGAGAAGTTGAGCACGAGCTGCTGGTAGTCGAAGCCGCCGGCGTCGAACTTCGTCGGGCTCGACGGCCCCAGCGAGCGGTTCAGCGTGTTCTCGATGGTGAACTCCATCTCGTTGTAGCCGTACACCAGCGAGCTGTCCAGGTTCCACTCGCCGACCCGCCACTCCACGCCGAACGCGGCGCTGTAATCGGTGACGTCCGGCGCGATGATCGGCAGGAAGCCGTCGGGATAGATCTCGATGACGTTGCGCTCGTCGAGCGCGCGGCGGAAGAATCCCGCGGAGCGCGCTTCGCGGTTCTGGAAGCCCGCCCAGCCGTAGAGGCGAGCGCCGGTTGCGAGCTCGGCGCCCGCGTTCGCGAAGAACGTGAACTGCTCGATCTCCGGCTCGCCGTACCACGCGTTGAAGCGGTTGATGGTCTGCTCCCGCGGATCGAACTCGCCGTTCACGAGCGGATACTGCTGGCGCGTGTCGTAGCCGCCGCGCTCGGTGCGCTCCTGGTCCTTGTACTCGCCGGAGAGCGTGAGGAAGCCGTTCTCGCCGAGCCGCAGTCCCTTCCAGCCGGAGATCGTGAAGGTCTCGCCGTCGGAGACGCTGCGCTCGATCACCTCGGGCGCGGTCCACGTGGCGCCGGGCGGCGGCGGCGCGACGGGAATTCTGTAGCTCGACTCGCGCCAGCCGTAGCTCGTCGTCAGGTCGCCGCCTTCGCTCGCCTCGCGCAGCCGCACGTTGATGACGCCGGCGATCGCGTCCGAACCGTACTGCGCCGAAGCACCGTCGCGCAGCACTTCGATGCTGCGCACCGCTGCGGTCGGAATGGCGTTGAGATCGACGGCTGCCGAGCCGCGTCCGATCGTTCCGTTCACGTTGACCAGCGAAGCGGTGTGACGGCGCTTGGAGTTGAGCAGCACCAGCGTCTGATCGGGCGCGAGACCGCGCAGTGTCGCCGGACGGATGGTGTCGGTTCCGTCGGCGAGTCCGGGCCGCGGGAAATTGAACGACGGCAGCGCAGTCGAGAGTGCCTGGTTGATCTCGGTCACGCCGACGTTGGTCAATGCATCCGCGCCGACGACATCGACCGGCACCGCGGTCTCGAGCGCGGAGCGATTCGCGACGCGCGTGCCGGTGACCACGACTTCCGTGACATCCGCTTCCGCCTCGTTCGCCCCGCCGGTTTCCTGCGCGAGCGCGGCAGTGACGATCAACGAGGAGAGGATTCCGGTGCCGACGACGAGAGAGAGACGTTCTGCAGCTTTGCGCATCTGGGTGCTCCCTGCGGCTGTTGCGTGTCCACGACGTCAGATCAATGCGGGCTCACTGTACGAGTCCCGGCATTGCGACGACATCATGACAGCGCGCGTTGTGCTGCGGCAACGCCCTTGAGGGGGACGTGTAGGCGCCCGGGGTGAATGACGCGGGAGTCGCCCGGAAGAGAGAGGAGCCCCCGTGCACTGCACCGGCGCACTGCACCGGTTGCGGTCGAGTCGGCGCGCCTTTCGGCCTCAGCCGCGCCCGCCGCCCAGCACCCTTGCAGGGAGCATCACGATGGAGCGCAGAAGCTCCAGGACGCCGCTCACCACGATGCCGACCAGACGGAACGGCAGCAGCAGGAGCCACACGAGCGGATAGAGCACGAGCGCGAGGATCGCGAGCGGCCAGCAGACGACCAGCAGCAGAAGCCACAGCAGGAAGGTCAGCACGTCCGTTCTCCGCAGAGCGTGTGGATCGATATCGCGTACTCTCGCCCGGCCGTGCACGCCGTGCAACTTCAGGATGCGGCTCGACGGCGAGCGCGATCTCGTACGGCTCTCCTTTCGACATTCACGTGCGTCGGGTCGACGCCGGGTTCGGGGGGATCAGCGCGCCGCTGACGCCGTGGCCGGCGTAACGCGCCAGATCGCGTTTCCGACGTCGTCCGCAACGAGCAGCGCGCCGAAGCGGTCGATCGCGACGCCGACCGGGCGGCCGCGCGCGTTGCCCTCCTCGTCGAGGAAGCCCGTGAGAACGTCCTGCGGCGGACCGCTCGGTCTGCCGTTGGTGAACGGCACGAAGATCACCTTGTAGCCGCTCGGGGGCTTGCGGTTCCACGAGCCGTGCTGCCCGATGAACGCACCGCCCACGTACTGCGGCGGGAAGAGCGAGCCCTCGTAGAACACGAGCCCCATGGAAGCGGTGTGCGCGCCGAGCGCGTAGTCCGGCACGATCGCCTTCTCCACGAGATCGGGACGCGGCGGCTGCACGCGCTCGTCGACGTGCTTTCCGTAGTAGCTGTACGGCCAGCCGTAGAAGCCGCCGTCGCGCACCGAGGTCAGATAGTCGGGCACGAGATCGCTGCCGATCTCGTCGCGCTCGTTCACGGTGGTCCAGAGCTCACCCGTCTCCGGATGCCAGGCGAGACCGATCGGATTGCGCAGACCCGACGCATACACGCGCGAGCGGCCGCTCTGCGGATCCACCTCGAGTATCGCCGCGCGACGGTACTCCGCCGTCATGCCGCGCTCGCCGGCATTGCTGTTCGATCCGACGGTCACGTAGAGGAGCGAACCGTCGCGGCTCGCGATCACCGTCTTCGTCCAGTGATAGTTGATGGGACCTGCCGGCAGATCCGTCACGACCTCGCCGGGTGTGCTGATCTGTGTCTCACCCGTGCGATACGGGAAACGCAGCAGCGCATCGGTGTTCGCGACGTAGAGTGTCTCGCCGACGAGCGCCATGCCGAACGGCGAGTGCAGCCCTTTCAGGAACAGCGAGCGATACTCGGCGACGCCGTCACCGTCGGCGTCGCGCAGCAGCGTGATGCGGTCCGCGCTCGGCACCGCGCTTCCCGCGCGCTCCATCATCTTCTTCATCGCCCAGCCGCGAATGCCGCCGCCGAGCTCCGGCTGCGGTGGAGCAGCCGTTTCGGCGACGAGGACATCGCCGTTCGGCAGGACGTGCAGCCAGCGCGGATGCGCGAGGTCGAGCGCGAAGGCATTCACTTCGAACCCTGGTGCGGACTGCGGTTTCGCGCCTTCCGGCCAACCCTTCGCCGGCGCGACCTTCACGACGGGGATCATCGAGGGATCCGGAGGCGGAAGCTCCGGATCCGGTCCGATGCCCGCTTCGACGGGAAGCCTCGCGCGCCCCGCGCAGCTCCCGAGTGCGAACACGGCGACGGCGAGCACGAGGACCGCGATCGACAGATAAAGCAGTGTGCGGAGCATCTCAGCGCTGCACCGATGAGGCAGGACTCAGCAGAGTCCGTCCGACGGCGGCGAGCGCCGCGAGAATGACGATCGCGCAGCCCGGCACCCACATGATGAGCCCGCCGAGCTGCTGATCCTCGAGCGGCGTGAGGCCCCACAACTGCGTCGTGAGCACGTGCGGGTCGTAGAGCAGTCGCGGTGCGAGCGTGATGGCCGCACCGAGCAGTCCCATCTGAACCACCGTCACGATCCCTGCCACCACCGCCCGCTGCAGCTCTCTCCTCTCGCGGCAGATGAGCACGTGCCAGAGGCAGAGTGCGCTCGCAAGCAGCGTGAGATGCATCGTCCAGTACAGGAGATCGCTCTCGAACGTCGCGCGGTAGGGTCGCGGCAGATGCCAGAGCCAGAGCAACAGCGCGAAGAGCGCGGCGGCGAGCGGCGCACGGGCCAACTGAGCGAGCGCCGGGGCCACGGCCCGCATCGGAACGGGCCATGCACGCACGAGAATCTCGAACGGCCTGCCGAGAACGAGGAGCGGTGCCGCGACGAGCACCACCAGCATGTGCTGACCGACACGCGCGGAGAAGAGCGCAACGGTGAGATTGCACAGCGGCGAGATCCACGCGAGCGCGAGCACCGTCCAGCCCGCGACGAAACAGTTCCGCTCGATCGAGCCCGTCACCGATCCGTTCGACGACGACACGCGGCCGCCAGCTGCGCGCAGGTAAACGGCGAGCACCAGGAGCAGTGCCGCCATCAGCACGGGATCCAGGTTCCACTGCGTCCACAGCGCTCCGGGCTGCGGCGGGGTACCGCAATACGGAACCTTCGATGCGTCGATCGGCATGTCCGTCCTCGATTCCCGGACGGCGCGAGACAAGCAAGTCGCAGACCCGTGAGCGCAAACCGCGGCGTCCAATGCTTGATCCGGGAGCTGCCTTTGCCGCAGAGTCTCCACCGACCACGAGCACGGGCACGGGCATGGCGAACTGGCAGACCCATCTCGAGCGCTGGCGCGCCGCCGGCCTCGTCGACGCCGCGACGGCCGAGCGCATCGGCAACTGGGAGCGGACCCATGGCCGTGCGGCGGGCCGCGACCGTCTCGCGCATTTCGCTTTCGGTCTCGGGGGGCTGCTGCTCGCGGCAGGCGTGCTGCTCTTCGTCGCGGCGCACTGGGACGAGCTCTCGCCCGGCGCGCGCTTCGCGCTCGTGCTGCTGCTCGTCGGTATCCTGCACGGCGCCGGAGCGATCGCCGCAGAACGCAGTCCCGGGCTCGCGACGACCCTGCATGCCGTCGGCACCGCTGCGCTCGGTGCAGGGATCTTCCTCTCCGGCCAGATCTTCCACATGGCCGAGCACTGGCCCGGCGCACTGCTCCTCTGGACGATCGGTGCCGTCGCGGCGCTCCTGATCCTGCGCGACTGGCCTCACGTGCTGTGGGTCGCAGTCCTCGCACCCGCCTGGCTGGTCGCCGAGTGGATCGAGCTGTTCGAGCCGCTCGACACGGACCGCTGGATCAGGCCGGTGTGTGCGGGCCTGACGCTGCTCGCGCTCGCGTACCTCTCGGCGAGGACATCGGAGCACCCAGCGGGGTGGCGCACGGTGCTCACGCGACTCGGCGCCGTCGCACTCATTCCAGTCGCCCTCTTCTATGGTGTGGTCATCGCCGACGGCACGACGGACGGGGACATACCCGCCACGTGGAACGTACTCGGCTGGGTCGTCGCGCTGCTGGCACCGGCTGCGGTCGCGTATTTCCTGCGGCGCCGTGACGCCCTGTGGCTCCTGCCGGCGCCGGTCTGGGTGCTTCTGCTCGCGGCACTGCCGGAAGACAGCGTGTTCGGCGAGCTTTCGATGTATCTCCTCTACGCGCTCGCCGCGGTGGGTGTCGTGCTGTTGGGACTGCGCGAGCAGCAGCGGCTCATCGTCAATCTCGGCGTGCTCGGCTTCGCGCTCACCGTTCTCTTCTTCTACTTCGCGAGCGTCTTCGACCGGTTCGGCCGCTCCCTCGGTCTCATCGGCCTCGGCGTGGTGTTCATCGGCGGCGGCTGGCTCCTCGAGCGCACGCGGCGTCAGCTCGTCGGCCGCATCGGCGGGAGCCCTGCATGACACCGCTCAGGAAAGGGCTCGTCGTCGCGCTCGTGCACGTCGCGCTGGTCGGCGCGGTCGGCGCGAAGTTCTGGTTCGACCGCGCAACCTTGCCGCGCGTGTGGGCACGCACCGTGCCCATCGATCCCGATCTTCCGGTCCGCGGACGCTACGTGCGGCTCAACGTCGCCGTGGAGCACGACACGAGCGAAGTCAGCACGCCCGATGCGGTACGCGCGGTGCGGCTCGAGGCACGCGACGGCGCGCTCGTCGCGATCGCGGACAGCACGGGCCGCCATTACATCCGGCATACGCGCTGCGGCGATGAATGGTGCTGGGTGCTCGTCCGTCCGCTCGCATTCTTCATTCCCGAGCACGTACCCGATCCCTCCGTGCGTGCTCCGGGAGAGGCGCTCTGGGTCGAAGTGTCGGTGCCGCGCAAGGGTCCGCCGCGTCCGATCCGCCTCGGCGTAGCTGCGGACGGCGCCCCGCAGCCGCTCGCACTGCGTTAGCATTCGGCAAGAGACAGCCGGCTGCCCGCCTCGGGCCTCTCGATCGAGACGCCGGCAATCCCGTGAACGCAGAACGAGGAGGTCGAGCTCATGTCGATCGAGGGCGCAGTCTTTCTTGGCATCAGCGCGGGCACGCTGGGCACGAGTCTGCTCACGGTCGCGCTCATCGCAGTCGCGCATCTGATCCTGCGGAGCTGGCTGCGCGGCCGCGCGCAGCGCAACCAGACACTGGCCGCGAGCGGCACCGAGGGCGAGCGTACGCTGCGCCATTCGCTCGCTCACGGTTTCCGCGGCGCGCTCGGGCCTCTCGCTCTTCTCATCTGGGTCCACGGACTGCACTACGCGGCCGCCACGGCGCTGGCCGAGCTGAGCTACCGTGATGTGGCGCAGCACGCCCTCGCCGCGCTCGACGGCGCGAAGGGCATCGGCACGGTCATCGCGGTCGTCTGGCTCCTTACGCGCATCGGCAGAACGGTCGAGAAGCATCTGCTCGCCATCCCCGCGCGCACCGAGACTCCGTGGGACGACGTGCTGCTGCCGATTCTCGGCCGCGCCGCACGACTCACCCTGCCGCTGCTCGCGATCATCCTGAGCGCACCGGCGCTCGCGATCCCGGAGCGCTGGCATCAGCTCTTCCAGAACGCGGTCAGCATGGTGCTGATCGGCACCGTCGCCTACATGCTCTTCCAGATCGTCGATGCGGTATCGAATCTGGTGCTGCGCCGCTACCGCATCGACGTGCGCGACAACCGCGAGGCGCGCGCGGTGCACACGCAGGTGCTGGTGCTGCGCCGGATCGCAGCCGTCGTGATCGGCGTGTTCACCGTCGCTTCGATGCTGATGGTGTTCGACTCCGTGCGTCAGTTCGGCACGGCGATCCTCGCCTCCGCGGGCGTCGCCGGCATCATCGTGGGCTTCGCCGCCCAGCGCAGCATCGCCACGTTGCTCGCCGGCTTCCAGATCGCGATCACACAGCCCATCCGCATCGACGACGTGGTGATCGTCGAGAACGAATGGGGCCGGATCGAGGAGATCACGCTGACCTACGTCGTCGTGCGCATCTGGGACCTGCGCCGCCTCGTGCTGCCGATCACGTATTTCATCGAGAAGCCGTTCCAGAACTGGACGCGCACCTCGGCCGAAATTCTCGGCACCGTATTCCTGTACGTGGACTACCGCGTGCCGCTCGACGAGCTGCGTGCGGAGCTCACGCGCATCCTGCAGGCGTCGAAGCACTGGGACGGCAAGGTGAACGTGCTGCAGGTGACGGACGCGACGGAACGCACGCTGCAGATCCGCGCGCTCGCGAGCGCAGCCGACGCCTCCGAAGCCTGGAACCTGCGCTGCGAGGTCCGCGAGAAGCTCGTGCGCTTCCTGCAGGAACGCCATCCGTACGGCCTGCCGCGGCTGCGCGTCGCGCAGATCGCGGACGACCTTCCCGCCGGTGACGCGCGCTCAGCGCGCGAGCGCAGCCCCGAGCTCGCGTAGCAGCGCGGCGCCGTCCCCGGACCACGCGCTGCCGTGCATGCATGCGAGCGTGCGCGGCTCGAGCCCCGCGAGCCGCTCGATCAGCTTCCCGTCGCGCGGACCGTGCGCGTAGTAGTCCATCCTGCCGCGCATCGTCTCGCTCGGACCCAGGATGTCGCCCTCGGTGATCGGCACGTCACCCGTGCCGGGCTGCGTGAAGAGATCGCCGCAGAAGAGCGTCGAGGAGCTGCGGTCGAACAGGAAACCGTTCTCCCACGCGTGCGGCAGGTGCGGCGCATCGATCCATTCGAGCGTGCGCCGCCCCGTCACGAGCGTTTCACCGTCGCGGAGCACGCGCGGGGGTCGATCCATGCCGTCGGCATTGACCATGGCGTTCACCGCGCTGCACACGGGAACGGCCTGCGGCGCGGCGGCGAGCAGCAGGTTGAGCGCGCCGCACTCGTCCTGCTCGTAGTGCGAGAACGCGACGTAGCGCAGGCGCTCGAGCGGCATCACGCGCCGGACGGCCTCGCTCACGCCGGGAAAGAGACTGCGCGCGCCGGTGTGAAAGAGGAGCGCCTCGTCGTCGTCGACCAGGTACTGGTTGAAGCTGAATCCGCCGGGTGCAACCGCCGGCGGGATCGCCGTGCTGATGCGGTGGATTCCGGCCGCCACTTCGTCGATGCGGGTAGTGAACATGAGACTCTCCCGTGAGTGGTGCGGCCGCGGACGTGCGCCTAGAGCCAGCGACGGACGCGGCGCCTGTACGCCAGATACTCCTCGCCGAACAGCTCCTCCAGGAAGCGCTCCTCGGCGCGGACGAAACGGGTCTGGATGATCCAGATGAACACCGGCACCGGCAGCCAGGGCGTGACCGTCCCGAACAGCACCGCGGTGCCGATCAGCACGAGGATCATCCCGAGATACATGGGATTGCGCGTCACGCGGTAGATGCCGTCCGTCACGAGCGCCGTCGAGCGCTCGAAGGGGACGACCGGTGTCCCGGCCCGTGCGAAGGCTCCCGCAGCGATCCCCGCCATCACGAATCCCAGCACGACCGGCACGAGGCCGAGAAAGTTGTACGGAGGTGCGATCAGCCGCGCGCCGGGCGCGAGGAAATGCAGCAGCGCCATCACGATGATGGTGAGCGTGAGATAGACGGGCGGAACGATCCTGCGCTTTCTCTCCATTTCGAGCCTCCGGACGAAGCCGCGCGACTATGGTCCCCGGATACGACTCGCGCAAGTCGCGGATCACCGCAGGGCGCTCTGCGCAGACGATCGTACATGTAAGAAATTCCGTTCGTTCACTTCCCTTCGGGTGGAAAGTTCATGCGCCATCGCTCGTTCCGGCGCGCGCGGCGGCCCGCACGGCGTCTGACCGACCGTTCACACGCCGTGGCGCAGCTGATGCATAGCCAAGGTCAGGGATGCGTCGTGCCCGTTGCACGTCGCATCGAGAAGAAGCCGGCACAGGCGCGTTCAGGGAGACCATGTCGTCCATCGTGCTGGAACAGGTGGGCTCCGCCCTCGCACTGCCTTGGGTCGCAGCGCGGTATCGGCGCGACCAGTGGCTGCCTGCCGAGCGCATTGCGCAGCTCCGCGAACGGCGCCTGGCGCACCTGCTGCGTCGGGCCGCCGCAGCCCCGTACTACCGCGAGCTCTTCGAACGTGCGGGCCGGCGCCTGGATCGCCCGCCGGGCACCCGGGAGCTCGCGCGCTGCCCCCCCCTGGCCCGCACGGCGAGGAAGCCCGCG
>QGVD01000119.1 GCA_003242685.1 Pseudomonadota bacterium
CCATTCAGTGCGCGCGTATGCCGGGTGTAGCGGCAGGTTGTGTTCGTCGATGTATGCGAACACGTCTGCCGCGCTCCACCGTCGCATTGGCCATGCAATCGCGCATCCCCAGCGTTTGCTCTCGTAAATCGGTCCGTATCTGGCGAGCACCATCTTCCTTCGCCGACTTTCCTTCGCTCGCAGGCCGACGAATTCCACCTTTGCGCCGATCTCGCGGAGCGCATCGCGAACGGGGGCGGCGATGCATGTCTCGTCGATCTGACGCACTTGCATGCGCGACTTCTCCGGACCGAGAGCCATCTGCACGGCGAGCGCGTCCGCCCCTCGAGCAACTACAACCGTCAGCCCAAGGCGCTGTGCCAGCTCGCGGACGACGCTTTCGCTCTCAGGCAGCTCGAGACCGCTGTCGTTCCATATGATCGTCGGACGGCAGTACTGCGCCACGATGTGGCACATCGCGACGCTATCCTTCCCGCCAGATACGCCAACTGCGGCGGGCTCGCCGTACCGTTCAAGCGCCTGCTGAACGATACGACGCGCATCGTCAATCACCGCTCTATATGAGAGCGCATTCGCCAGCCGGTGCAGCCTGTCGCGCATGCTTCAGCTCTTCCTCTCCGGGCAGCAGATACGTCAGGAATCGGTAGAGCGGAGACTGGAACCGCGTCCGAGCCCACGGCTCAAACTGCATCCACAGAGTGCTATGCTTCGCCAGCAGCTGGACGCTGATCTCAAGCGTCTCGATCACGGGACGTGGTATGCCTGCCTCACGTGCGCCGCACAGACGCTCCCACCAGTCGCGCACCATCGCGCGATCTGAGCAGTCCACGAGCTCGGTCTCGAACAGCCAGCGCTGCGCACCGCCGACGTTGACCGGCGCACGCAGGCAGCCGTGCTTCTTGTAGCTCGTGGTCACATAGGCAGACCACGGCTCAGAGAGCGTTACACCATCGACGACCAGCACGCGCACGTCTTGCCGCGTGAGCATCTGCAATCCGCCACGCGAGACGATCCATGACGACTGCATCAGCGGGAATGCATCGCGCTTCTTCCCCTCGCGTTCCTCAGAGTGCGTCAGCACCCGCCACGCACGCAGACTCACGCGATCCGAGTCAGGCGCACGCAGCAGGTCGAGGTTGGTAAAGCTCGGCTTGATCGCGTGCGTCCGTGCAATCGTCGGCTCACGAGTGCCGAGGACGCAGCACACGCCATCGGCGGGTTCCTCGGGCGGTTCCCGAGGCGGCAGCACCTCATACAGCAATTCGATCGCGCTCATGCCGCCAGGTCCGCCAGCGCACCGATGGATTCCAGATACCGCAGAATGTCCGACTTGCGCTCAGCCAAGAACGCATCGTACGGGGCGGGGTCCGGCAGTCCATCCGCCTCTATCCTCACACGGCCAAGCCCTCTGCGATTCTCCGCGCCGAGCATCCCGCGCTCGATCAGCAGTGTCAGTCCACGCCCGAGAGCCGCGAGCTCGATTTCGCGGATGGCGTCATCGTGATCGATACCGCCCTCCAGGACAGTCCCAGCGCGCAGTACCTCGGTATTCGCGATCATGCCGTGATGGACCAGATGATCCTCATGATCCTCACGGCGGGTGAGATACTCCCATGTCATGAGCTCCGCAACTGGACGCTCCCCGGTCCCCCACTCGCGGCAGATCGGCCGCAGATCGGCGAACTGGCAGCGCCCGGGCAGGACGCGATTGCCCAGCGCGCAACCGAGCAGAGACAGTGCGGGGAGCATTTCGCGGAACTCGCGGATACCCATGGCGCGAATCGCGCCGTGATCGCCGAGCTGCTTCTTCAGCGCCTTCGCCGCTTCCGAGTTCTCCTCGAGCGCCCCGCCGGAGTAGAGCGCGTAGAAGAACCACAGCGCGACGGCCGGCTGATTGCGCGAGACGGGCAGACCGAGCGAGGCGAGCAGGTGATCGGCGAGCAGGTCGCGTACCTGCCCACGCAGCGCGTTGCCCGAGTAATACGGCAGCGAGAGCACGCCGGAGTCGGTCAGCACCTGCATGCGACGGAACAGCGTCGCGTTGCCCGCCTTGCTATCGGCGCCGTGCGCAAGCGGCGCCTCGCAGGTCACGCGCAGAGTGATGGGGAATGTCCCGCGCGGCAGCGCTGCGCCGGATGAGGCTGCCTCAGGCAGCGTGACGTTCGCCAGTGCTTCCTCGACGACCGCTTGGTCGCGCGTACCCGCGAGCAATGTCACGAGCTTCGCCTGCTCACGCCACCAGCGCAGGATACGTGGCCCGTCTGGGCCGTTCGCGACTGCCAGCATGCGTGCTGCGAGCGGCGGGTGAATCGCGTCAGCGCTCGCATTCACCGCACGCAGCAGATGCTCCATTGCGGCCGCGAGCGTCGGTTCGGATGCGGCCTTGACCAAGCGGTCGGCGAACGTGTCGAGCCGCCCGCGCGCACCGCCCATGTCGGACGCCGCCAGCGCGGCACTGAGAAACTCAATCGTCGTGCGTGTGCTCATACATTCTCCTTCAGCAACCTCGTGGGGTGAACATGTCGGCGTGGGATGACCTGCTCGGCGTCGTGATCGGCGATCAGTGCTACGTGTTCGCCGAGGAGCTGGAATGGCGGCGCGGGAGGCGTCCAATATACAGCTCTACGTGATTGATTCTGTTGGCGCGCGTCTATACGTTTCGCAACGTTTCGACAGACGCCAGAAAGGACGCAAGCCATTGAGCGGACAGGAGAAATTCCGGATTCTCGCCGTATGCCTCGGGAGCAGATGTTCCATGTGAAATCCCCGAGAAAAACGGGGGTTCTCCAAAATCTCTCCACTATTCGCTCACTATCGGCGCTCATACAGTACCCACCCGGACGCGAATCCACTCGCCCCGGCCGTCCATGTAGATCATCGTCGTCTGAGCGCTCTTGTGCCCCAGAAGCTCCTGCACGTTGACGTTGCCCTGGGCCTTGTAGAGGCGCGCTGAGAGGCTCCTGATCTCGTGGAAGGTAGGCGGAGCCTTCCCGCCGAAATCCGCTCCTACGGCCTCCAATTCCGCCGAGAAGCGGCGACTGATTGTGTCTTTCCAGATCCGCCGGCCGACCGGAGAATTCCCGCGCGCCGTCGTCTGGTGGATGAGATACGGGCTCACGACGCCGGTGCGGCGACACTGGCGGATCACGTCCTCGAGGCTCATGCCGAACACATCGAGCCGGAGCTCCAGCGGGATCGCGATCCGGGCGCCGGTCTTGCCTTGCTCAACCCACCACGCGCCATCGTGCACGTCGGCGAACTCGGCGAGCGCGATATCTTCCCGGCGCTGAGCGGACACGAGCGCGAGTGCCATCGCGTTACGGAGCCACGCTGTCTGCGTGCGCTCATAGACGGCCATGAAGACGGGGAACTCGAGCCGCGCGCGGCGGACCTCGACGGCCGGGCCGCGTACCGTCCGCACCGGGTTGTCGTCCAGCCATCCCTGTACGACGGCCTCGCGGAAGGATTCATGCAGGAAGGAGCGGAGTGCCTGCGCCATACGCGGGTGATCTTTCGCGAGCGCCCCGAGCGCTTCAGAGACCATCAGGGCGGTGATTGCGCGAAGCTTGGTGTCGGCGCCCAGGATCTCCTGCGCACGCTTGGCGAGGCTCCTGTAGTGCCTGCGGGTGTTCTCGGCGAGTTTCCGCTCGGCAAGGATGTCCGCATACCGCTCGAGCCACACACCGAGTGTGCGCTTCGTCCCGCCGCTGACGAGCCGGTCAACCAGGCGCTCCTTCTTCAGGAGTCCGGCGATGTGCAGGTTGGCCTCTATAGCCTGCGCGAAGGCGGAGGCGCGATCCCGTCCGAGGCCGAACTCCTCGCGCGTGATTGGATTGCGCCACGAGTAGTATCCGCGGCGCTCGTAGAGATTGGCTGGCCAGCCGCGCCGGCTGCTGTTACGTCGCCGTGGACTCACGCAGGGCCTCCATGAAGGCGGGGCCGTTGTAGTCGCCGACGTACCGCGCATCCTCCCGCACGTAGTACGAGCGGCCGTGCTTCTCGGGGTGCGGGTAGATCTTACCCTCGCGCGCCCACTTGCGGAGCGTCCAGCGCGACGGGCCGCCCTCAGCGTAGCGGGCGCGCGCCCAAGCCTCCAGTGTGATGAGCCTTCGCTGCTGTTCGGCCATCAGATAACCTCTTTGGACTTGTCAGAGCGTCTACGAATCACGCCGTCCGGCTACCAGGCGCGGCCTCTGGTGCACTTCATCGGCCGGGATAAACCCGGTTCCCGCACCTCCTACGGTGCGCAGGAAGTCCACTTCCACCTTTGCGCTGTCCACGAGCACCTTGGCCACTTCCGCGACTGCTCGCGCGCGGTCCAGGTCCATCGGCGCATCCTTGTCCTTCAGCGCCTCCAGCGTCTCGAACAGGTGATTACGCAGGTCTTCCATCCGGTTCTTCATGCTGCTGTCTCACTCGCTTGTTGATCTGGCGCATCAGCGCGCCGCGCAACTGGATCACTAGCCCGATCTCTTTCGGGTAGCGGTTGTGGTAGCTGTTCCGCCGCATGAGTTCTTCGCGCGAGACGAGTTCGACCGCATCGAGCGTGATCTCCTCGAGCTTCGTAGTACGCCGCCCGGGCTTGAAGACGACGACGTGACCAGGAGGCACGGGGCCATGCACTGCTTCCCACACGAGCCGATGAACGGCCTTCCACCGCTGCCCGCCGCGTCCCTCGTGCGTGATCTTCTGCTCGAGATAGCCGTCCGCATTGATACGGTACGCTCCGAGCGGCTTGTAGAGCTTCGCGGCGCGACCATTCAGGGAGCCTTTCTTGAATCGCGTCTCCGCGCTGCGTCCGCCGGCGGTCCAGTGCGTGCCCTTGTTCCACGGCTGATGGCCGCGACGAAACCTTCCACTCAGCCCGCGCGTGTCGCCCGGGCGCAGTCGCCCCGACGCCGGACTCGCCAGAAATTCCGGGCTCTTGCGCAGCCCCAGCAGGCGGGCATAGTTGTAGACGGACGCAACGGAGTGGCCGACCAAGCGCGCAACATCGGCCGCCGTGCGGCGCGGATATTCGCGGCGCATGACCTCCAGTTCACGCTGCGTCCATGTGCGGCGATGTCTCCGGTTCTTCGTCATACGATCTCAGGGAGAGTCAGCGGTGCGCGCCGCATGCGCCTGCTCGTCCTGCTCGACGATGCTTTCCTCGGCCTTGCGCAGCGATTCCGCCGTCACCTGATACGTGCCATCC
>QGVD01000064.1 GCA_003242685.1 Pseudomonadota bacterium
GACCGGCTCGGCTCGGCCCTCGCCGCGGGCGACCTCGACCTCGCGGTATACGCCGAACAGTGCCCGTTCCCAGTCGGGCCGGCTCGCGACTGCATCGACGTCGTCGAGGCACACACAGTCGAGCTGCGGAAGCCCCTCGAGGACTTCCGGGCCGAGCGACGCGAGCTCCGCGAGCGGAAAGTAGCCGGCGCGCAGCGTCTCGCTCGCCTGCACACAGGCGGCCTGCAGCAGGTGAGTCTTGCCGCTGCCCGGCGGCCCGCACAGCCAGGCGAATCCGCTCGCACCGGCTCCCGCGAGTCGGCGCACGTGCTCGAACGCCTGGACGTTGCGTGCCGGATGGAAGCTGGCGAAGACCGCACGGTCGGCGATGCGGATCCCGAGCGGAAGCTGGCGCATGGTGCGATCAGCGTGTCCGCTCGCCCGTCGCCGGCGGCGAGGTGGATGGCGCGACCGGCATGTTCCACGCGCGCCGGGTGAACGCGATCACGTAATCCGCGCCCGAGATGACCGTCGTGCCGAACGTGATGACGGCAAGCGTCGTGAGCCAGCCTTCGGTGGGATATCCCGATGCCGCGTTCACCATCACGCAGAGCAGATAGCCGAGCTGCAGCGCGGTGTTGATCTTGCTCGGCACCCGCGGCCGGCCGTGCAGCGGACCGAACCAGAGGCGGAACACGAGCGCACCGAGCCCGATGAGCACGTCGCGCGCCACGGCGGCCGCCGTCAGCCACCAGGGCACGAGCCCGAGCCAGGTGGCGGTGACGAACACCGTCATCAGCAGCAGCTTGTCGGCTACGGGATCGAGGAACTTGCCGAGCTCCGAGGCCCAGTTGAACCGTTTCGCGAGGAATCCGTCGAGCCCGTCGGAAATTGCGGCGATCCCGAACAGCACCAGCGCGGTCGTGTAATCGCCTGCGCGCAGCGCGCTCACCACCGGCCAGATGAGCGCGATGCGCGCGAGACAGATGAGATTCGGCAGATGACGCACGCTGGTCCGGCCCGGAACTGGTTCTACTGCCTGAGCCGATACATGAGCAGCGCACCCGAAGTGCTTGCGGGCGCGAGCTGCGAGGCGCCCGAGAGCGCCTGGCTCACCCTCTGCGCGCCACCGCGCGCGAGCACCCTGAACGTCACGACGCTGCCGGCGGCCTCCTCCATGCTCACCTGTCTCACGCCGGGCAGGCTGTCGAGCAGACGCACGACCGAGGCGTAGTCCGCGAGCGTCGCGACGCCCTCGATCCTCACCAGCGCCGGCTCCTCGCCGGGCGACATGGTGCCGTCGTTCACGCGCGCGAAAGCGTCGGCGGCACCGTGCACGCCTGCATCGAGCGGGCCCGTCCAGCTCTCGGTGGAGAATGCGGTATGCAGCGTCCACTGCCACTCACCATTGAGTGCGGCATTGTCGCCGCGTCCCACGAGCACGGCATCGCCACCGAGGCGGCGCGCCGACTGCAGCAGCGCAGCGCGATCCAGCTCGACGCCGAGCTCATCGGTGAGCGGAAGCGGAGCCTGAGTGATCGGCAGTCCACGTATCGCCGCGGCCTGCTCGAGCGTGCGCCGTACGGAGTCGGCCGCGGCCGGCGCCGGCGGCGGCGACAGCACGACGATGACGAATGGACGCTCCGCTTCCCAGACGCTGCGCCCCGCTGCAGTGATCTCGCTCTCGATCCGCGCGCCGTCGAACACGACGACGGTGTTGCCGGATGCGCCCGGGCGGAACGAGGCGACGTAACGCTGCGCGTCGCCGACGATGCCCGCGAGCGCCGGATCCGAGCCCGCATCGCGCCGGCCCGTCGCACGCACGAGCACCTGGCGCAGGGCGTCCTGCAGCGCGGCCGGAGAGTCGGCGTTCCTCACCTCGACCTCGTAGACGCGGACGACACGCGCCGCCAGAGCGCTCTCGTACGCTGCGACGAGGCAGAAAAATCCGGCCAGCGCGGCGACACACGCGCGCGCGCGGCGCAGTCCGGGAGTGCTGTCTTTCCTCATGATGACCGTAGAGCGTCGCCGGCGGGCGGCGGTACGCGTGTCGATGCGGCCGAGCGCACCGGAGCGCGTCCATTCACACACGCCGCGGCGGCGGGCTTCCAGTACAATAGTACACGCCCGCACGGGCCACAGACACCGGCGCCGACCACCGCGCATGACTCACAAGAAGGGCATCACATATCGCGATGCCGGCGTCGACATCGACGCCGGTGACGAGCTCGTGGAACGCATCAAGCCGCTGGTGCGGCGCGCGCAGCGCCCCGAGGTTCTGGGCGGCATCGGCGGCTTCGGCGCGCTGGTGGAGCTGCCGCCCGGACGCTACCGGCACCCCGTTCTCGTCTCGGGAACCGACGGTGTCGGCACCAAGCTGCGCCTCGCGATCGAAACCGGCCGGCACGACACCATCGGCATCGATCTCGTCGCGATGTGTGTCAACGACGTCGTCGTGCAGGGCGCGGAGCCGCTGTTCTTCCTCGACTACTACGCGACGGGCAAACTCCGCGTCGACGTTGCCGAATCCGTCATCCGCGGCATCGTGGAAGGCTGCGCGCAGGCGGGCGCCGCGCTCGTCGGCGGTGAAACGGCCGAAATGCCGGGCATGTATCAGGACGAGGACTACGACCTCGCCGGCTTCTGCGTCGGTGTCGTGGAGAAGGACGCGATCATCGACGGCTCCACCATCGAGGCGGGCGATGCCGTCATCGGCCTCGCCTCCTCGGGTCCGCACTCGAACGGCTACTCGCTCATCCGCAGGCTCCTCGCTCTGGCGCAGGTCGATTCGCGTACGATGCTGGACGGCCGTCCCATCTACGATCGGCTGCTCGCGCCTACACGGATCTACGTGAAGCCGCTCCTTCATCTCATGCGCACGCTTCCCGTGCGCGGGCTCGCGCACATCACGGGCGGCGGTCTCACGAACAACATCCCGCGGGTGCTTCCGAAAGGCCTCGAAGTCGTGCTCGAGCGCCGCCTGTGGGGCCGCGATCCGATCTTCGACTGGCTGCAGCAGACCGGCGGCATCGAGCCTGCCGAGATGTACCGCACGTTCAACTGCGGCATCGGCATGGTCGTGATCGTGCGTGGAACCGATGCGGAGAAGGCGGTGAGCGTCCTCAGAGAGCAAGGCGAGTCCGCCACCGTCATCGGCGAAGTGCGCAGCGGGACGCGCGGTGTCGTCATCGTCGAGTGATACGCCGGGCGGCTTCCGCCGGCAGGATGCGCCGCTCGCCCTCGTCATCCTGATCTCGGGTCGCGGCTCCAACATGGTCGCGATCGCGCGCGCGTGCCGCGAAGGCCGCATCCGGGCGGAGGTGCGTGCGGTGATCTCCGACCGCGCCGACGCGGGAGGCCTGTCGCTCGCGCGCGAGCTCGGCATCGAGACCGCCGTCGTGCCGCGCCGCGAGTTCGCGGATGCCGCGCAGTTCGAACGGGCGCTCGCCCGCGAGATCGACCGTCACCGCCCGGACCTCGTCGTGCTCGCCGGATTCATGCGCATCCTCTCGGGAGATTTCGTTGCGCGCTACGACGGGCGCATGCTCAACATTCATCCCGCGCTGCTGCCGCTCTACAAGGGCCTGCACACCCACCGCCGCGTGCTCGAAGCCGGCGACCGGTTCCACGGCGCGAGCGTGCATTACGTCACCGAGGAACTCGACGGCGGTCCGGTCGTTGTGCAGTCGAGAGTGCCGGTCCTGCCGGGCGACGACGAAACCCGGCTTTCAGCGCGGGTTCAGGCGACCGAGCACATCATCTATCCGAAGGCGATCGGGTGGATCGCCGACGGTCGCCTCGTTTGGCGCGACGGACGGCCCTGGCTCGACGGCCGGCCGCTCGACGAACCCGTCGTGGAGGATTTCGTTGGCGACGCGACGCATTGAACGGTTTCTGTGGTCGGCGCTCGCGCTCCTCGGCGCCGCGGTCGGCCAAGCGGCTCCCGCGCTCCAGCCCTTCCTGGCGACGTACAACGTCGAGTGGCGCGGCCTGAGCGCCGGTACATCGACGCTCGAGCTCGTCCAGCAGGAAGGCAACACCTACACCTACCGCTCGCGCAATGCCGCGCGCGGCATCTTCCGCATCGCCCTGCCCGGCACCATCACGCAGACGAGTACCTTCGATCTCGTGGACGGCCGCGTCGTGCCGCGGCGCTACTCGGCCGACGACGGCACCAGGAGCACGGAGCGCGACGTCGAGCTCGAATTCGACTGGAACGCGGGACGGATCACGGGCGTGTCCGAGGAAAAGCCCGTCGATCTGCCGCTCGAGCCCGGCACTCTCGACGCGCTGTCCGTTCAGATCGCGCTCATGAGCGCGCTGCAGTCGGGCAGCTCGCCGTCCAGTTTCCGGCTCGTCGACGACGGCGAGATCAAGGAGTACATCTACACGCGCGAGGGCACCGAGACTCTGAAGACGCCGCTCGGCACCCACGAGACGGTCATCTACAGCAGCCACCGCGAGGGCTCGAGCCGCGTCACGCGCTTCTGGATCGATCCCGAGCTCGGCTACCTGCCCGTGCGCGCCGAGCAGCGCCGCCGCGGGAAGGTCGAGTTCACCATGACCCTCCGTGCGCTCGAGAGGAGCGCGGCGGCATCCACCGCGCGGAACTGAACGCGCGGCGGCGGATCCTCAGGTCTTGGGCAGCGTGACGCCGCGCTGTCCCATGTACTTTCCGCCGCGGTCGCGATACGACGTCGCGCACACCTCGTCGGACTCGAAGAACAGCATCTGCGCGACGCCCTCGTTTGCGTAGATCTTCGCGGGCAGCGGCGTGGTGTTCGAGAACTCGAGCGTCACGTGCCCTTCCCACTCCGGCTCGAGCGGCGTCACGTTCACGATGATTCCGCAGCGCGCGTACGTCGACTTTCCGAGGCAGATCACGAGCACGTTGCGCGGGATGCGGAAGTACTCCACGGTCCGCGCGAGCGCGAAGGAGTTCGGCGGGATGATGCAGACGTCTCCCGTGAAGTCGACGAAGCTCTTCTCGTCGAAGCGCTTGGGATCGACGATCGTCGAGTTGATGTTCGTGAAGATCTTGAACTCGTTCGCGCAGCGCACGTCGTAGCCGTAGCTCGACGTGCCGTACGAGACGATCCGGCGATCCCCGATCTGCCGCACCTGGTCCGGCTCGAACGGATCGATCATGCCGTGCTCGGCTGCCATCCGCCGGATCCAGTTGTCGGACTTGATGCTCATGCGCTTCAGCCCCCCTGTGGTGCACGCCGCCCGCCGGCCGCCGCAGCACTCCGTTCCGATGCTGCGCGGTCAGTCGGCGGCGCTCGCGATGCTCAGCTCTCCTCGACGATGATCTTCGGAAACACGCTGCTGCGGTCGCGCGCGCGAAGTGCCAGCGCAGCCGCCGTCCGCCGTGCCATCTCGAAGTACGCACGGGCGCGCGGCGAGTCGGGCTCCGCGACGACGGTCGGGCGACCGCTGTCCGTCTCTTCGCGGATGCGCGCATCGAGCGGCAGCTCGCCGAGCAGCTTCACACGGTGCACCTCCGCCATCCGCGCGCCCCCGCCGGCGCCGAACACGTGCTCGGTGTGACCGCAGTTCAAGCAGACGTACACGCTCATGTTCTCGACGATGCCGAGCACCGGCACCGCGACCTTCTCGAACATCTTGAGGCCCTTCACCGCGTCGGCGAGCGCGATGTCCTGAGGCGTCGTGACGATCACTGCGCCGGCGACCGGCACGCGCTGCGAGAGCGTGAGCTGGATGTCACCGGTGCCCGGCGGCATGTCGACGACGAGGTAGTCGAGCTCGCCCCACTCGGTGTCGGCGAGGAGCTGCGTCAGCGCCTGAGTCACCATCGGACCGCGCCAGACCATGGGCTGACCGGGATCGATCAGGAAGCCGATCGACATCGCCACGACTCCGTGGGCCTCGAGCGGCCGCAGATGCTTGCCGTCGGGCGAGCTCGGGCGCTCGCCTTCGAGTCCCAGCATCAGCGGCTGACTGGGTCCGTAGATATCGGCGTCCAGAATCCCGACGCGCGCCCCCTGCGCGGCCCAGGCGAGCGCCAGATTCACGGCGACGGTGGACTTCCCCACACCGCCCTTGCCCGAGGCGACGGCCACGATGTTCTTGATCTTCTCGAGCGGCTTGAGATGGCGCTGAACCTGATGAGCCAGGATCTCGGATTCGATCCGCAGCTCGAGCGGAGCCGTGATCCCCGCCGCCGCGACGTGCTCGCGCAGCGCGGCGCCGAGCTCCGCCTCGTAGCCGCCGACGGGAAAGCCGAGACAGATCCGCGCGGCGAACCCCGCACCGCTCGGCGTCACTTCGCGCACGGCGCGGGCAGCCCCGAGCGACTCGCCCAGGTACGGATCGACGTAGCTCTCCAGGGCAGCGCGAATGGCGGATTCGGTCATCAGCGGGAATTCGGGCCGGAAAAGGGTGCGAGATTGTAGTCGGTTGTGACGCAGGGCGCATGGCGGGGCTTGCGGGAGCCCCGTACACGGACGAGGCTCGGCCATATGGCATAATCGGCCGAGGCGCCGGCCTTGCGCACCTTGACACTTGCCGGCGCGATGAGACATGGCGGCCAGGGAGCCGGGTGACCCGCAGCAGCGACGACGCCCACGATGCTCCTCGGCCTGCACGGGGGACAGGGGCGGCGGTAGCGCTGAATGAGCTTTTTCACCAGTTTGCGTGCCGATCGGCTGGTCACCGAGATCCGATCTTCGGCGGATCCGTCCAGCCCGGCGACGCAGAAGGCCATCGCCAAGCTCAAGGACCTGGGTGCAGGAGCGCTCGAAGCGATCTTCGCGGCGCTGCCCGAGGCGGACAAGAACGCCACGGTCGCGTTCGTCGACGTGCTCACGTCCCTGGTCAGCCAGAAGACTTTTCCGCTCTTCGTGAGAGGCCTCGTCGAGGGCAGCCCGCGCGTCATCGCGGGCATCTCGTGGGCGCTCTCGAGCAGCCGCAACTTCCCGCCTCACCTGCTGCTCGAAGCGCTCAACACGCCCGGCATCTCGAAGCCCGCCGTGCTCGAGATCATCGCCGCGCACAAGCAGCGTTTCGGCGTGCGCGAGCTGCTCAACGCGGCCTACGCGCAGGAACCCAACGAGAAGGCGGCGATCTTCCGCATCATCGGTGAGATCGTCGACCATTCGAGTCTCCCCGAGCTCATCGGGCGCCTGCACGGCAAGGACCCGATCGCGCGCGTGCACATCATCAACATCCTCGCGCGCTTCAACACCCCGGAGGTCCAGACCGCCCTGCAGGAGCAGCTCAAGGATCCGAGCAAGCTCATCCGCAGCGCCGCTCTCTCGGCGCTGCAGCGGATGGACGGACCGATCGACATCGAGCGCGTGTGCGCGCTGCTGCGCGATCCCGAGATCGACGTTCAGAACAAGGCGATCGACGTCGTCATCAAGGCCAACGATCCCGACACGGTCCGTTATCTGATCGACATCCTCAAGGACGAGAACGAGTACGCCCGCCGCGCGGCCGTGGAAGTACTCAACGAAGTCGGCAATGCGGGCTCGGTGAAGTACCTGCTCGAGGCGCTGAAGGACAGCGACTGGTGGGTGCGCAGCCGCGCCGCCGACGCGCTGGGCAAGATCGGCGGGCCGAAGGTTATCGAGGCAGTGCTGCAGCTCGTGCGCGACCGCGACGAGGACATCCGCCGCGCGGCCATCGAGATCCTCAACCAGACGCGGGACGAGCGCGCCGTCAACCATCTCATCGAGGCCACGCGCGACCCGGACTGGTGGGTCAGCGAGCGCGCCGTGGATGCCCTCGCGGAGATCGGCAGCAAGCGCGCCGTGCCCCGGCTGATCGAGATGCTGCAGGCGGGCAATGCGAAGTCGCTGCCCATCGTCGTGCGCGCGCTGGGACGGCTCGGCGAGCCCAAGCACGTGGACCTCCTGCTGCCGATGCTGCGCCGGCCCGAGCGCGAGATCCGCATCGAGGCGATGCAGGCGCTGGTGCGCCTCGCCGACGACAAGCGCGCGGATCAGCTCCGCGCCGAGCTGCAGGCGCAGGCGAACACGACGGATCCCACGGTCGCACGCATGGCGCTCTCGGCCATCGCGGAGCTCGAGCAGCGCGTGCTCGGCGGCACGACACCCAGCGTGACGCCCGGCTCGATTCCGACGCCTGCCGCCGCCGCGACGATCCGGCCGCTCGCGCCGCCCGCGGAGTCGGTGCGCACGATGGTCGTGTCGGATGGGGCACATGCGGCGCGCGTGCCGGACGCGGTCCCGAAGCTCGACATCTCGACGCTCAAACCGGGCGACATCCTCGAGGGCCGCTACAAGTTCATCGACCGCATCGGCCGCGGCGCCTTCGGCACCGTGCTGCTGATGGAGGACACCGTCGTCGACGAGCGCCTGATCCTCAAGTTCCTGAACCCCAACGTGGCTCAGGACGAGGAAGTCATGAAGCGCTTCGTCCACGAGCTGCGCTACTCGCGCAAGATCACGCACAAGAACGTGATCCGCATCTACGACTTCCTGTACATCCAGGGGTTGTACGCGATCTCGATGGAGTACTTCCCGTCGCACACGCTGGCGAGCGAGCTCGTGAACGAGAAGCCGCTCGAGCTCAGGCGCGCGATCCAGTTCGGCATCGACATCGCGACGGGCATGGCGGTCGCCCACCAGGTCGGCATCGTCCACCGCGACCTGAAGCCGGCGAACGTCCTCATCAACCAGGAGGGACTCCTCAAGATCGTGGACTTCGGCGTGGCCGCCGCGCACCGCGAGGGCGACACGCAGCTCACCAAGACCGGCTACGTGATCGGCTCGCCGAAGTACATGGCGCCCGAGCAGATCCTCGGCAAGAAGGTGGACGAGCGTGCGGACATCTACGCGCTCGGCGTGATCCTCTACGAGATGATGACCGGCGTGCCGCCCTACTCGCGCGGCGATCACATGTCGGTGATGTACCAGCACGTGCAGGGCAAGGCGCGTCCGCCGCACGAGCTCAACCCCTCCCTGCCGCCGGGCATGAGCGAGCTCATCATGAAGGCCATGGCGGTCGACAAGAACAAGCGCTTCCAGTCGATGGACGAGCTCCGCATGGCGCTGGAGCGCTTTCTCTGAAGGCGCTGCTCCCTCACCCGGCGCGAAGGCTCTCCTTCCGCAGCCCGTCCTGCGAAGCGGCAGGCGCCTGTCTGCCACCCACGTGGCGCGCCGGCCGATGAGCTGTGCATCGGCTCAGGATTCGTGCTACAAGTTGTTGATTATCAAGAACAGCTGAGCTAAACGAAGGTTCAGGGAGAACGGGAGGGTCGCACCTTGGCGCGCATCGACGCGTTCCTCAAGCTCGGCACCCAGCAGGGCTGCTCGGACGTGCATCTCGCGGTCGGCGTGCCGCCGATGCTGCGCATGCACGGCGACCTCCTGCCCATCAAGTTCCGCGACCTGCGCGCGGCGGAGCTGGAAGGCTACATCGCCGAGATTCTCACGCGTTCCCAGGCGGAGCATTTCGCCAGGGGCAACGACCTCGACTTCTCTTACGTGTCGGCCGACGGCGGCCGCTTCCGCGTCAACGTCTACCGCAAGGAGACGGGCATCGGCGCCACCTTCCGCGCCATTCCGTCCGAGGTTCCGACGCTCGACAAGCTGGGTCTCCCGCCGATCGTCACCAAGCTGTGCGACTACCACCAGGGCATGATCCTGGTGACGGGCTCGACGGGCACCGGCAAGTCGACGACCCTCGCCGCGATGATCGACCATCTCAACACCACGCGGCGGCTCAACATCATCAGCCTCGAGGACCCGATCGAGTTCGTCCACCGCAGCAAGAACAGTCAGGTCATCCAGCGCGAGCTCGGCACGCACATTCCGAGCTTCGCGGAAGGCGTGCGCGCGGCGATGCGCGAAGACCCCGACGTGATCCTGGTCGGCGAGCTGCGCGACGGCGAGACGATCCGCATGGCCATGACGGCCGCCGAGACCGGCCACCTGGTGCTCGGCACGCTGCACACGACGAGCGCGGTGAAGACCATCGACCGCATCATCGACGCCCTGCCCGTGGAAGAGCGCGAGCAGACGAAGAGCTTCCTCGCCCAGAGTCTGATCGCCGTGGTGACGCAGGTGCTCGTCAAGACCGCGGACGGGCGCGGCCGCAAGGCGATCTGCGAAGTGATGGTGATGACCAAGGCGATCGCCAAGCTCATCCAGAGTGACCAGACCCACCAGATTCCGAGCCAGCTGCAGACGGGCCGCGACGTCGGCATGCAGCTCCTCGACCAGGCGCTGCTCGCCGCGATCCAGGCGCGCGAGATCGACCCGGACGACGCCTACGCCTACGCGACCGAGAAGCGCCTGTTCCAGAAGTACATCACCGACACGAGCATGCTGCCGAAGGTGGACCTCGCGTCGGCGGCGCAGAGCTGAAGGGCGCGCCGTGGCCGCGATCGACCCCTTTCTCATCGAGATCCTCGAGAAGCGCGGATCCGACCTGCATTTCATGGCGGGCGACCCGCCGCGCATCCGCCTCTTCGGCGACCTGATGCCGCTGCGGCCCGAGCGCCTCGATCCCACGTTCGTGCGCGATGCGCTCTACGAGATCATGCCGAAGACGGCCGTCGAGCGCTTCGAGGCGAAGGACGGCGCGGACTTCGCCTACACCATCGAAGGCCGCGCCCGCTTCCGCGTCAACGTGCTGCGCCACCTGAACGGCATGGGCGCAGTGTTCCGCGCCATTCCGTCCAAGGCGCTCACGATCGACGAGCTGAAACTGCCCGACGCCGTGCGCCAGCTCTGCCGCGCCACGAGCGGCCTCATCCTCGTGACCGGCAAGACGGGCTCGGGCAAGTCGACGACCCTCGCGGCGATGATCGACGAGATCAACACGCGCGTGAAGGGTCACATCCTGACGATCGAGGACCCGATCGAGTTCATCCACCAGCGCAAGAACTGCCTCATCAGCCAGCGCGAGATCGGCGTGCACAGCCCGAGCTTCGCCGCGGCGCTCCACTCCGCCCTGCGCGAGGATCCGGACGTCATCCTGGTCGGCGAGATGCGCGACCTCGAGACCATCAGCATCGCGGTCACCGCGGCCGAGATGGGAATCCTGGTGATGGGCACGCTGCACACCAACGGCGCCGCGCAGACCGTCGACCGCGTGGTGAACGTGTTCCCTGCCGACAAGCAGTCGCACGTGCGCACGATGCTGTCGACGTCCCTCCGCGGGGTGATCTCGCAGCAGCTGCTGCAGCGGGCGGACAGGCAGGGTCGCGTGGCGGCGCTCGAGATCCTGATCAACACGCCCGCCGCCGCGAACCTCATCCGCCAGGGCAAGCTCGACCAGCTCGAGAACACCATGCAGGCCGGCGCCCAGTTCGGCATGCGCACGATGGACAGCGCGATCCAGCAGCTCCTCGATCAGCGGCTGATCACCGGCCGCGAGGCCTACAAGAAGGCCATCAACAAGGCGAAGTTCGAGGCGGTCAAGGATCAGGGCTGAAGGCGCGGGCCCGCAGGGCCCGGCCTCCCGGTCCCATCCTGTAGACTATCCGGATGCCCCGGAAACTGTTCGTCACGACCGCACTGCCGTACGCCAACGGCGCGTTCCACATCGGCCACATCATGGAGTACATCCAGGCGGACGTCTGGGTGCGCTTCCAGCGCATGCAGGGCCACGAGGTGCACTTCGTCGGCGCGGACGACGCGCACGGTGCGCCGATCATGCTCAAGGCCGAGAGCGAAGGCATCACGCCGCAGGAGCTCGTCGCCCGGATCGCCGCCGATCGGCCGCGGTACCTGCAGGGATTCCACCTGAGCTTCGATCACTGGCACTCCACCGACTCGCCGGAGAACGTCGAGCTGTCGCAGGACATCTATCGCAGGCTCAAGGCGGCAGGGCTCATCGACTCGCGCCCGGTCGAGCAGTTCTTCGACCCGGTCAAGGGCATGTTCCTGGCCGACCGCTACATCAAGGGCGAGTGCCCGAAGTGTCACGCGAAGGACCAGTACGGAGACGCCTGTGAGGTCTGCGGGTCGGTCTACGCGCCGACCGAGCTGATCGAGCCCTACTCGGCGCTCTCGGGTGCACGGCCCGAGCTGCGCACGTCGGAGCATTTCTTCTTCCGGCTCTCCGATCCGCGCTGCGTGCAGTTCCTCAAGAGCTGGATCGATTCGCCGGGGCGTCTGCAACCGCAGGTTGCGAACAAGGCGCGCGAGTGGCTCGAGGGCAAGGGCGATCAGCACCTCGCGGACTGGGACATCTCCCGCGACGCGCCCTACTTCGGCATCCCGATCCCGGACGCGCCGGGCAAGTACTTCTACGTGTGGCTCGACGCGCCGATCGGTTATCTGGCGAGCTTCAAGAGCTACTGCGCGAAGCGCGGCATCGACTTCGAAGGCTTCCTGCAGGCGCCGGACACCGAGCAGATCCACTTCATCGGCAAGGACATCATCTACTTCCACACGCTGTTCTGGCCGGCGATGCTGCATTTCGCCGGGCCTCCGTACCGGGTGCCCGACCACGTGTTCGTGCACGGGTTCATCACGGTTTCCGGCGAGAAGATGTCGAAGTCGCGCGGCACGGGCATCAGCCCGCTGCGCTACCTCGAGCTCGGGATGAATCCCGAGTGGCTGCGCTATTACATCGCCGCGAAGCTGAACGGCCGCGTCGAGGATCTCGACTTCAATCCGGACGACTTCGTCGCCCGCGTCAACAGCGACCTCGTCGGCAAGTACGTGAACATCGCGAGCCGCGCGGCGGGGTTCATCACGAAGCGCTTCGACGGAAAGCTTCTGCCTCCCGACGCCGGCCGCCCGGTCGCGACGGCACAATGGACCACCCTGGCCCTCGAGGCCGAACCGCGCATCCGCGACTTCTACGAAGAGCGCGAGTTCGGTCGTGCGGTGCGCGAGATCATGGAGCTCGCCGATCGCATGAACGAGGCGATCGACCGCGAGAAGCCCTGGGAGCTCGCGAAGGACCCCGCGCAGACCGAGCGCCTGCACCAGGTGTGCTCGGACTGCATCCACGCCTTCAGGCAGCTGACACTCTTCCTCGCGCCCATCCTGCCGAAGACGGCCGAGCGCGCCGCCGACATGCTGGGGCTCGCCACACCGCTCAGGTGGTCGCAGCTCCGCGAGGATCCGCCGCTCGTCATCAAGCCGTATCAGCACCTCATTCAGCGCGTCGATCCGAAGCAGGTCGATGCGCTGTTCGAGCCGCCCGAGTCTGCGGCCGGCAAGGCGGGGGCGGCGAAAGCGTCCGCAGCGGCTTCTACCGGTCAGACGAAGAAGGCGCAGAATGCGGTCGCTTCGAAGGAAGGCACCGTGGACGAATTCATTTCCATCGACGACTTCGCGAAGCTCGACCTGCGCATTGCAAAGGTCGTGCAGGCCGAGGCGGTCGAAGGCTCGGACAAGCTGCTCAAGCTCACGCTCGACCTCGGCACACAGCAGCGGACGGTCTTCTCCGGCATCCGCTCGGCCTACGCGCCGCAGGACCTCGTGGGGCGGCTCGTGCTCATGGTGGCGAACCTCGCGCCGCGGAAGATGCGCTTCGGCGTCTCCGAAGGCATGGTGCTCTGCGCGAGCGGCGAAGGCCCCGGCATCTACCTGCTCTCACCCGACAGCGGCGCGACGCCCGGCATGAAGGTGACCTGAAGTCGTCCATGAGCGTGACGGCCGACGAGATCGATGCCCTGCTGCCGCAGACGCAGTGCACGCGCTGCGGCTATCAGGGCTGCCGCCCTTATGCGGAGGCGATCGCGCGGGGTGAGGCCGAGATCAACCAGTGCCCGCCCGGCGGCTCGAAGACGATCGCGGCGCTCGCCGCGCTCCTCGAGCGCCCCGTACTGCCGCTCAATCCGGCGAACGGCGTCGAGGGACCGCCGCTCGTCGCGCGCATCGACGAAGAGCGCTGCATCGGCTGCGCGAAGTGCCTGCCGCCCTGCCCCGTCGATGCAATCGTCGGCGCACCGCGGCACATGCATACCGTGATGACGCAGATCTGCACGGGATGCGAGCTGTGCGTCGCGCCGTGTCCCGTCGACTGCATCTCGATGGTGCCGCGCGAGGTGCCCGAGGAAGCGCCGTCGCCCGAGATGAATCGCATGCGATTCGCCGCGCGCAACGCACGCATCGCGCGGCGCGCCGAGGAGCGCGCTGCGCTGCTCGCAGCCCGCAAACGCGCGGCTCATCTTCCGCAGACAGAGCCGCTCCCGCCGGGCGGACATTCCCAGTCGACGAGCAGCCCCACGCCATGAATCCCGCCCGCAGGCGCGCCATCTTCCGCAGGCTCGCGGAGGCGAATCCGAACCCCACGACCGAGCTCGAGTTCAGCACGCCTTTCGAGCTGCTCGTGGCGGTGATGCTCTCCGCGCACACCACGGACAAGAGCGTCAACGCGGCGACGCGCAAGCTCTTTCCGGTGGCGAACACGCCCGAAGCGATTCTCGCGCTCGGCGTCGACGGCGTGCGGCCCTACCTGAAGAGCGTCGGGCTGTACAACGCCAAGTCGAAGAATCTGATCGAGATGTGCCGGATCCTGATCGAGCGCCACGGTGGACAGGTGCCGGCCGACCGCGGTTCGCTCGAGGCTCTGCCCGGCGTGGGGCGCAAGACCGCGAACGTCATCCTCAACATGGTTCACGGTGAGTCGACCATCGCCGTCGACACGCACATCTTCCGCGTGGCGAACCGCACCGGGCTCGCGCCGGGCAAGACGCCCCGCGCCGTCGAGGAGCAGCTCCTCGCCACGACGCCGCCCGAGTACCGCAGGAACGCGCATCACTGGCTGCTGCTGCACGGACGCTATGTCTGCACCGCGCGCACGCCGGCATGCCCCCGTTGCATCATCCGCGACCTGTGCGAGTATCCGCACAAGACGCCGCCGCAGCGCCTGGAGAAGTCCGACGCACCGGTCGCGCGGCGTGGAACCGGTGGCGTCCGGACCCGGACGGGCACGCGGTCGAAGCGCGCGGTGCCGACCGAATGATCTTCGCCGACTACAGACGCGATCAGCTCCGCCGCATGTATCTCGAGGCGTGGCGCAAGTTCAGCGCCAGGCAGCCGCTCGAGCCTCTCGAGGCGCAGATCGCAGCGGTGATCGCCGATCATCCCGAGTACATCCCCTGGCTCGAGTCGGGCGAGGACGTGCTCCACGCGGAGTTCACGCCGGAAGGCGGGCGTGAGAATCCCTTCCTGCACCTCGGCATGCATCTCGCGATCCGTGAGCAGGTGGCGACCGACCGCCCGCGAGGGATCGCAGAGATCTTCCGAAGGCTGACGGCGCAGCACGGTTCGCCGCTCGAGGCCGAGCACGCGATGCTCGAAGCCCTCGGTGAGACGCTGTGGGAGGCGCAGCGCGCGGGGCTGCCGCCGGACGAGCAGGCGTATCTGCGGCGGCTCGAACGTCTCCCGGGCGCTCGCGGCTGAGCGCCCTTCCCTGGATTCCGGAGATCACGGGAGGCTCCGCCTGCGCCCGGGGCGCAGGCGGATCACGATCTGCCTCCGCCGCAGATCACTTCCGCCGCAGGTAGAGCTCGGTGAGCGTGCCTTCGAAGGCGTCCGCGGCGAATGCGATTGTCTCCGACAGCGTCGGATGCGGATGGACGGTGAGCCCGATGTCCGCCGCGTCGGCGCCCATCTCGATGGCGAGCGCGACTTCGCTGATGAGGTCGCCCGCGTTGGGACCGACGATGCCGCCGCCCACGACCCGCCGCGTCTGCGGATCGAACAGGAGCTTGGTGAAGCCGTCATCGCGTCCGAGCGACAGTGCCCGGCCGCTCGCGGCCCACGGAAAGACTCCCTTCTCCACGGCGATGCCGCGCGCCTTCGCCTCGGTCTCGGTGAGCCCGACCCAGGCGACTTCCGGATCGGTGTACGCGACCGAAGGAATCACCCGCGCATCGAAGGCGGCCTTGTGACCGGCCGCGACTTCCGCGGCGACCTTGCCTTCGTGCGACGCCTTGTGCGCGAGCATCGGCGGGCCCGCGATGTCGCCGATGGCGAAGATGTGCGGCACGTTGGTGCGGAGCTGACGGTCGACGCGGATGAAGCCCCGCTCGTCCACGGCAATGCCTGCCGCTTCGGCGCCGATGCGCTTGCCGTTCGGCGTGCGCCCGACGGCGACCAGCACGCGATCGAACACCTCGGATGGCGGCGCATCCTTGCCCTCGAAGCTCACGCGCAGCCCCTTGGAGGTCGGCTCGACCGCGGTGACCTTCGTCGACAGGAGGACGCGCTCGTAGCGCTCGCGGATGCGCTTCTCGAGCGGTCTCACGAGATCCGGATCGCAGCCGGGCATGAGCTGGTCGGTGAGCTCGACGACGCTCACACGCGCTCCCAGCGCGTCGTACACGCAGGCCATCTCGAGCCCGATGATTCCGCCGCCGATCACGAGCAGCCTTCCCTTGTTGTCGGGCAGCTCGAGCGCTCCCGTGGAATCCATCACGCGGGGATCGTCGGGGATGAACGGCAGGCGGACGGGCTCCGAGCCCGCCGCGATGATGCACTGCTCGAAGCGGATGCGCTCGGAGCCGTTCTCGCCGCTCACTTCGATGACGTGCGGGCTCACGAAGCGTCCCGTGCCGCGAACGACCTCGACCTTGCGCTGCTTCGCCAGCGTCTGCAGACCGTTGGTGAGACGTCCCACGACGGACGACTTCCAGGCGCGCAGACGTTCGAGATCGATCTTCGGCTTGCCGAAGTCGATGCCGTGCCTGCTCATCGCCTCGGCTTCCTCGATCACCTTGGCCGCATGGAGCAGTGCCTTGGACGGGATGCATCCCACGTTGAGACACACGCCCCCGAGCGTCGGCCAGCGCTCGATCAGTGTGACCTTGAGGCCGAGGTCCGCCGCGCGGAACGCCGCGCTGTAACCGCCCGGACCGGCGCCCAGCACGACGAGCTGTGTCGAGCGGTCGGCTGGCCCGTCCTGAGCCGCGGAGACCTTCGGTGCCGCAGCCGGCGCTTGCGCCGCGGCCGCGGGTGCTGCGGCAGGCGCTTCAGGAGCCTTCTCCTCGGGGGGCGCGGAAGGCTGTGCGGCGGGTGTCTCGGCTGCCGTCGTCTCGAGGCGCGCGATGACGGTGCCCTTCGACACCTTGTCGCCGCGCTTCACGAGCACTTCGGTGATCGTGCCGGCCGCGGTGGACGGCACGTCCATCGTCGCCTTCTCGGTTTCGAGCGTGATGAGCGGAGCGTCGACCTCGATCGTGTCGCCCGGCTTCACGAGCACGTCGATGACCGGGACCTCGTCGAAGTTGCCGAGGTCGGGAACCGTCAGATCGATGCGGCTCACGGCACGGCCTCGAGCAGCCCGCGCGGATCGGCAAGCGTCTGCGCGAGGAAGGTGGTGAACCGCACGGCTTCGGCGCCGTCGATGGCGCGATGGTCGTAGACGAAGGACAGCGGCAGCATGAGTCGCGGAACGAACGCACCGTCACGCCATACCGGCTTCATCTGCGCTTTCGACACGCCGAGGATGGCGATCTCGGGCGGATTGATGATCGGCGTGAACGCCGTGCCGCCGATGCCGCCGAGACTCGAGACCGTGAAGCAGCCGCCCTGCATCTCGGCGCCGGAAAGCTTTCCGGCACGCGCCTTCTCGGACAGCGTGGCGAGCTCGCGTGCGATCTCGTAGACGTCCTTCTTGTCCGCGTCGCGGATCACGGGCACCAGCAGCCCGTGCGGCGTATCGGCGGCGAAGCCGATGTGCATGTACTTCTTGACGATCAGGTTCTCGCCGCTCGGATCGAGCGAGGCGTTGAAGTTCGGGAACTTCTGCAGCGCCTTCACGCACGCGCGGATGATGAACGCGAGCGGCGTGAGCTTGATGCCCGCCTTCGCGGCGGACTCCTTGAGCCCGTTGCGGACCTGCTCGAGGTCCGTGATGTCCGCCTCGTCGAACTGCGTGACGCGCGGGATGTTGAGCCAGCTCGCGTGCAGGCGCGCCGCCGAGATCCGGCGGATGCGCGGCAGCGGCTGCGTCTCGACGGGCCCGAACTGAGAGAAATCGACGCGCGGCAGCGGCGGAATGCCCATGCCGCCGGCGGCGCCCTGCGCGATGCTGGAGAGGATCTTCTTGACGTGGGCCTTCACGTCGTCGTGCGTGATGCGGCCCTTGAAGCCCGTGCCCTGCACGGTGGTGAGATCCACTCCGAGCTCCCGTGCGAGCTTGCGCACCGAGGGCCCTGCGTGCGCACGCGAGAAGCCGACTTCGTTGACCGGTGCGGGCCCCGGTCCTCCAGCGGGTGCCTGAGCGGCTGCCGGCGCCGCTGCCGGCGCGGGAGCGGACTCGGCGAAACGCGGCGGAGCGGTTTCTTCCTTGCGCTCTGCGGCCGGCGGCTCGGCCGCAGGCTGAGGAGCGGCAGGTGCAGCTGCGGGCGCCTCCGGCTTCGCCGCAGGTGCCGCGCCTTCCGTGCGCACCGTCGCCACGAGGTCACCCGTGTTGACCTTGCCGCCCTTCGAGATGTGGAGCTTCTCGATGATGCCGGCCACCGTGGACGGCACGTCCATCGTGGCCTTCTCGGTCTCGAGCGTCACGAGAGGCGAGTCCACCTCGATCGCGTCGCCCGGCTTCACGAGCACGTCGATGACCGAGACGTCCTGGAAGTTGCCCATGTCGGGCACTCGTACTTCTACGAGAGAGGAAACTGCCGCGTTCATGGGTCGATCAGGCGATGCGTGGATTGGGCTTCTTGGGATCGATCTCGAGTGCGGCGATGGCCTTCTTCACCACCTTGCGATCGAGCTTGCCGTCGTCCGCGAGCGCCTTGAGCGCCGCGAGCGTGATGAAGCGGCGATCCACCTCGAAGTGCGCGCGCAGCGCGGCACGTCCGTCCGACCGGCCGAAGCCGTCGGTGCCGAGCGTGATGTAGCGGCCGCTCACCCACTGACGGATCTGGTCGGGCACGGCGCGCACGTAGTCGGTGGCCGCGACGACGGGACCGGTGCGGTCCTTCAGGCACTGCTGCACGTAGGGCTCGCGCGGCTTGGCATCCGGATCGAGCATGTTCGCGCGCTCGCAGTCGAGCGCCTCACGTCGCAGCTCGGAGAAGCTCGTCACCGAGAACACGTCCGCCGCGACACCGTAGTCGCTCTCGAGCAGCTCGGCCGCAGCGAGACACTCGCGCAGGATGGTGCCCGAGCCGAGCAGCGTCGCACGGAGCTTGCCGCGTCCGCCCTGGCGCACGAGATACATCCCCTTGAGGATCCCCTGCTCGACGCCCTTCGGCATGGCCGGCTGGGCGTAGTTCTCGTTCATGCAGGTGATGTAATAGAAGATGCTCTCGCCCTCGGCGTACATGCGCCGCAGGCCGTCCTGGATGATCACGGCGAGCTCGTAGGCATAGGCCGGATCGTACGCCACGCAGTTCGGATAGACCGTGGCGTAGAGCTGGCTCTGGCCGTCCTGGTGCTGCAGACCTTCGCCGGCGAGCGTGGTGCGGCCTGCCGTGGCGCCGATCAGAAAGCCGCGCGTCTGCATGTCGGCCGCGGCCCAGATGAAATCGCCCACGCGCTGGAAGCCGAACATCGAGTAGTAGATGTAGAACGGCACCATGTTGATGCCGTGATTGGCGTACGCGGTGCCGGCGGCGATCCACGAGCAGGTGGCCCCCGCCTCGTTGATGCCCTCTTCGAGGAGCTGTCCCTTCTTGTCCTCGCGATAGGCCGTGAGCGTGTCCGCGTCCTGCGGCGTGTAGAGCTGGCCGACCGAGGAGTAGATGCCGATCTGCCGGAACAGGCCCTCCATGCCGAAGGTGCGGGCCTCGTCGGGAATGATCGGCACGATGTGCCGCCCGATGTTCTTGTCCTTGAGCAGGATCTGGAGGATCCGCACGAAGGCCATCGTGGTCGAGATCTCGCGATCGCCCGTGCCTTCGAGCACCGGCTGGAACGCATCGAGCGGCGGCACCTGGAGCGGCGCAGCGCGCGGCTTGCGCGCCGGCAGATAACCGCCGAGCGCCTTGCGGCGTTCGCGCAGGTAGCGCATCTCCTCGGAGTCTTCCGGCGGCTTGCGGAACGGAAGCTTCTCGATCTCGTCGTCCGAGATCGGAATCTGGAAGCGGTCGCGGAACGCGCGCAGATCCTCGACGGACAGTTTCTTCTGCTGATGCGCGATCATCTGGCCCTCGCCGCCCTTGCCGAGGCCGAAGCCCTTGACCGTCTTGGCGAGGATGACCGTAGGCTGTCCCTTGTGGTGCACGGCGGCCCAGTACGCCGCGTACACCTTGCGCGCATCGTGTCCGCCGCGGTTGAGACGCCAGATGTCCTCGTCGGACATGTTGGCAACCATCGCCTTGAGCTCGGGATGGCGGCCGAAGAAGTGCTCGCGTGTGTACGCGCCGCCCTTCGCCTTGAAGTTCTGGTACTCGCCGTCGACGCACTCCTCCATCACGCGGCGGAGGATGCCCTTGTGGTCACGCGCAAGGAGCGGATCCCAGCGCGAGCCCCACAGCACCTTGATGACGTTCCAGCCGGCGCCGAGGAACGCCGCCTCGAGCTCCTGGATGATCTTGCCGTTGCCGCGTACCGGGCCGTCGAGGCGCTGCAGATTGCAGTTGACGACGAAGATGAGATTGTCGAGCCCCTCGCGCACGGGCATGGTGAGAGCGCCCATCGCTTCCGGCTCGTCCATCTCGCCGTCGCCGCAGAAGCACCACACCTTGCGGTCGGACGGCGGCACGAGGCCGCGGTTCTCGAGATAGCGGATGAACCGCGCCTGGAAAATCGCCATCATGGGCCCGAGGCCCATCGAGACCGTGGGGAACTGCCAGAAGTCCGGCATCAGCCACGGATGCGGATAGGACGAGAGTCCCTTGCCGACGACCTCGCGGCGGAAATGGCGGAGCTGCTCCTCGGTGAGCCGCCCCTCGAGATACGCGCGGGCGTAGATGCCGGGTGACGAGTGTCCCTGGATGAACACGAGGTCGCCCGGGTGGTTCTCCGAAGGCGCGCGCCAGAAGTGGTTGAATCCGACCTCGTACAGCGTAGCCGACGACGCGTAGCTCGAAATGTGGCCGCCGTACTCCGACGAAAGGCGGTTGGCGTGCACCACCATCGCCATCGCGTTCCAGCGGATATAGGCTTCGATGCGCTTCTCGATCGCGCGATCGCCCGGGTACGGCTGCTCCTGTCCCGGCGAGATGGTGTTGACGTACGCCGTATTCGGCTTGAACGGCAGGTAGGCGCCGGAACGGCGCACGTGGTCGATGAGCCGCTCGAGCAGAAAGTGCGCGCGCTGCGCACCGTGCACCTTGAGCACCGAGTCGATGGACTCGAGCCATTCCTGCGTCTCGACCGGATCGAGATCTTCGAGCTTGGGTGAATCGGTCATGCAGTTCGTCCGAAGCCGCTGCACTCGCACAGCCAAAGCAGGCACAGGCCCCGCAAGCGTGAGGGGCCCGCTATGTTAGGATGCGGTTCGCGGTAGTGAGAGAAGTCGCGTCACATCAAATCCATCAAATGATCCGGCTTTCAACTGGGACGGTCAAGCAAGCTCGACCGTGCGCTCCATCTCGTTTCGGGTAATACGCCGCCGATGCCGCTCCTTCCCCCACTCGAAACGCCGCGCATCGACCGGCACCGTGGCGTCCTGAGCGCCCGCGCGGCCGCGCAGCTCGACGCGGTGCTCGCGATCGTGCCCGAGACCGCGGAGCAGGGGCTGCTGGCTGCGCTGCCCGAGGGCGAGCGCTGGCAGCACCTCCACGCGCGATCGAAGCCGCGCGCCGGAACGGTGCGCAGCACCACTCTCGCCAACGCCCGGCAGACTCTCGCGGTGCTCGGCTACGTCAGGACGCAGGCCAGCGCCTTCGAGCGGCTCCTGGTGGCGGGGCGCATGCTGAAAGAAGTCGCGTCGCGCGAGGTGGAGTCGCTCGCGCTCGTCGCACCTGCCGCTTCCGCATCGCCCGAGCTGTCGCTCGACGCACTGCTCTCCGCCGCGCTCGCCCAGGCGTTCACGCTTCCGGATTTCCGCTCCGCGCGCGGTGCGCCGAAGCGCATCCGCCGCATCGTGCTCGCTGGCGCGACGGTGCCCGATCTCGACCACTGCGTCGCGGCGGCACGCGGCAACAATCTCGCGCGCTGGCTGACGGCGCTGCCGCCGAACGAGCTCGACGCACCGGCGTACCGCCGCGCCATCGCGCAGCTCGCGCGACGGCACGGGCTCGCGATGCGCTGGCTCGACGAGCGGGCGCTCAAGCGGCTCGGCGCGAACGCATTCCTCGCCGTGTCGGCGGGCAACGCGCGTCGGGTTGCGGGAATCGCGCATCTGCGCTACCGGCCGCCACGCGCGCGCGCGGCGCGACCGGATCTCGCGCTCGTCGGCAAGGGCATCCTCTTCGACACGGGCGGCGTGAATCTGAAGCCGCACCGCGCGATGCTCGACATGCACACGGACATGGCGGGCAGCGCCGTCGCGCTCGCGACGCTCGTCGCTCTCGCGGAGTTGCGCGCGCCGCTCGCCGCCGATGCGTGGCTCGCGATCACGGAGAACCGCATCGGTCCGACCGCGTACCGGCCGCAGGAGGTCGTGCGCGCGGCGAACGGCGTGACCATCCAGGTGGTGCACACGGACGCCGAAGGCCGCATGGTGCTCGCCGATACGCTGGCGCTCGCCGCGCGGACGCGGCCGCGCTTCATGCTCGATTTCGCGACGCTCACCGGCGCGTGCGTCTATGCGCTCACGGAGCGTATGAGCGGCGTGTTCTGCAACCGGCCGCAGCTCGCGGAGCTGCTCGTCGCCGCAGGACGCGCGAGCGGCGAGCGGGTCTGGAGCTTCCCGCTCGATGAGGATTTCGATACCGACATCGAGAGCAAGGTGGCCGACGTCCTGCAGTGCGCCGTCGACGGCAAGGGCGATCACATTCTCGCCACGCGCTTTCTGAGCCGCTTCGTGCCGGCGGACATTCCGTGGGCACACGTGGACCTCTCGTCCGCCACGCGCAGCGGCGGGCTCGCGCACATCAACACGGACGTCACGGGATTCGGTGTACGCTTCGCGCTCGAGGCCATCCTGCGGCAGCGGATTCTCGAGCGTCTGGAGGAACGCCGATGAGCCGGCTGGAGCTGCGCCGTCCGGACGACTGGCATCTGCACCTGCGCGACGGTCCGGCGCTCGCGGCGGTACTGCCCTTCACCGCGCGCCGCTTCGCGCGCGCGCTCGTGATGCCGAACCTCAAGCCGCCGGTGACGACGACGCAGCTCGCGGTCGCCTACCGTCAACGGATTCTCGATGCCCTGCCCGAGGGCGCACGCTTCGAGCCGCTCATGACGCTGTACCTCACGGATCGCACGGATCCGGCGGAAGTCGAGCGTGCACGCGACAGTGGCTGCATCCTCGGCTTCAAGCTCTACCCGGCCGGCGCGACGACGCATTCCGATGCAGGCGTCACGGACGTGAGCCGGGTGTACGGCGTGCTCGAGCGCATGGAGGAAACCGGCCTCGTTCTGCAGGTGCACGGCGAGGTCACGGATCCGGCGGTGGACGTGTTCGATCGCGAAGCCCGCTTCATCGACGAGGTGCTCGAGCCGCTCTCGCGGCGCTTCAGCCGGCTGCGTATCGTGTTCGAGCACATCACGACGCGACGCGCCGTCGAGTTCGTGCGCGGAGCACGCGAAGGAATCGCCGCGACGATCACACCGCAGCACGTTTCCATGAACCGCAATGCGCTCTTCGCGGGCGGCATCCGTCCGCACCACTACTGCCTGCCCGTGCTGAAGACCGAGCAGGACCGTGTGGCCGTGCTCGAAGCGGCCGTGAGCGGCGATCCGCGCTTCTTCCTCGGCACCGACAGCGCGCCTCATGCGCGCCACGCCAAGGAGC
>QGVD01000120.1 GCA_003242685.1 Pseudomonadota bacterium
GCGCGCTCGATCTGACGTTCGATCTCGGGCTCGAGATTGAGGGGCAGATAGGGACTGACGCCTCGCCCGAAGGCCGCGACGTTTCCGAGCAGCAGAACGAGTGCGACTACGGATCCCGCTTTGTTCATGACCACTTGCTTCTTTGGGAGCAGACGTTGCGGCAGCGGAGACGCGCGGAGGATATCCGCTGGCGCCACGAGTGACCACCCGCCCGGCGTTTCTCTAACCGCCGATCACGAGAGCCTCGAGCGCATCGACCGCCGCATCGATTTCGTTGGCGACGTTCCGCTCGGCGACGCGGCGCGCGAGCTTCTTCTGATTCTCGCTGCTGGCGAGGAGCTCGACTGCCGCGCGCTCGAGATCGTCCGCACTGGCGCGTGCCTCCAGGGCCAGTCCGGCTTCCGCGCAGCGCCGAATCCGGTGGATCTGATCACCTGCGATCGGAACGGCGACGCAGGGACGATGGCACGCGAGCGCCTGGAGCAATGTGTCGCCGCCGTTCGAGATCACGATCTGTGCGGCGCGCATCAGCTCGATCAGCTCTGCAGGAGACAGGCGCGGAGCGATCCGCAGCAGCGGAGAGGCGGCATACCCTCCGCTGTCCGGGACCACGCCGACGAGCACCGTGGGATGACCCCGTGTCGCGAGCCTGCGGGCCGCCTCGCCCACCGCGGCCGGCGCGTCTTCCGCTCCCGGATGTCCCGTGCCGCCACCCGGGACGGCCAGAACGAAAGCGCCCGGCCTGACGTCGAAACGCTCGAGCAGCGAGCTGCGGAGCGTCGCATCCGGGGAGGGCATGATCACGTCCATGAAGCGCACTCTCGGTCGTCCGAGCAGCCGGAGCTTCAGGCGCTCGAAGCTCGAGAGACTGCCGGCGATGAACTCCGGATAGGCGATCCAGTGCTCGTCGATGAGTCTCATCCATCGCAGCCGGAAAGCCCTGCGCCGCTGGCGGGGACGCGAGCTCACGAAGACGATCTTCGCACCGGATGCTCGCGCGGCGCGCAGTTGCGCAGTGCGGCCGGCGTTGTCGAAGACGACGACCTGCGGACGGAAACGCTCGATGAGCGCGATCACTTCGTCTGAATGGAACGTCGCCGAGGACGGCAGGAGCGTCGCCGGAAAGGGGACTTCACCGGCGTAGGGGGCCCGGCGGTTGAGGGCGAAGTGGACCTCCGTCCCCGGGCGTCTCTGCACGAGCGCCGTTGCGAGGGCGAGGGACCGCGCGTACTCACCCATACCCCGGGGCGCGGAGACCGGGACGAACAGCACACGCCCCGCCGCGCGGTCCTGTCGCGGTACCGCGGACGGCGCGCGGCGGTCCGCCGAAAGAGCCGGAGCCCCTTCCGACCTTCCAGTCGTTGAATCCACATCTTCTCGAAGCGCAGAGCCTCGTCGGGCGTCGATCGACACGAACGGCAGCCTTCCTGGTGAGATCGTGCAGGCGCGACTGTAACCGTTCTGCTCGGAAATCTCAGGCCGGATGTGTCACCCCCAGGCGGCGGGGATCGTCCACCGTCGCAATTGTGCAACGATCGTCGCTGCAGGGCGGCAGCGGCCGGGTGGCCCGGACGGCTTCCTCATCGTCCGCCTCGCCGATGCGTGCCCGGAGATGCAGGCGTCGAGAGCGGGAGCGCCGCTTGCTTCCGGAGCTTCCAAGAACCATTCGTGCGAATGGAGCGCGGAATCCGATGCAGCTCCGTTTCGCGGCCCGGCACCGGCTTCTGACTCGGGAACGCACTGAGGAATACCGCGTCGGCTCTCTGTGGAAAACGCACCTACTCCAGTGTCTGCGGCAGTCGCCCGGCAACCCCCGTCGCTGATCCGCAGCCTGAGCTTCGCCGCTGCGGAGAAGGTCGTTCGAGCCTGCGTGACGTTCGTCGTCGGAATCGCGGTGCTGCGTCATCTCGGGCCCGAGGGCAACGCAGAGCTCAGCAATGTCGTCGCGACGGTCGCGCTCTTCGCCACGCTGGCGAAGTTGGGGCTCGACAACGTCGTGCTGCGCGAGGTCGCGGATCGGCCAGGCGAATCGGCGCGGACCATCGGTCAGTTCATGATCCTGCGGCTTGCCGCATCGATCGCCACCGTCTCCTGCCTGATCTACTTCGCCGAGCTGGTGTTCCCCGGCAAGCCGATGCCGGTCGTCCTGATCGCCGCGGCTCTCGTGCTGATCCAGGCGAGCGACCTCGGGTTGCTCTGGTGCCAGGGGCTCAGGCTCCTCCAGTTCACCTCGATCGTCATGATCGCGGTGGTACTCGTCTCGGCCGCCGTCAAGATCGTTCTGATCCTCACTGGCGCGACCTACGTCGCGTTCCTCGTTCTGCTCATCGCCGATCTCGTCGTCGCGGGAATGGCGATGAACATCGGGGCACTGAGATTCAGACCGCGTGGCGGTGGCGTTCCGCCGGCGGGCGTGCGCATCACGTCGGTCCCCGAGGTCGGCTACTCCCTTGCGATTTCTGTCGTGACGGTCGCGTACTTCTCGTTCGATGCCGTGGTGCTGCCCCGGCTGATGCCGCTCGAGGAGGCGGGACGGTTCCTGGCGGCGAAGTCGCTGGTGGACGGTGCGTCGGCCATCGGAGGCAGTTTCACCGTCGCACTGTTTCCCTTTCTGGTGGCCGCGCGCAATCGGAGCGGCCAGGCACTCGACGAAGTCTTCGAGGCGAGCCTGACTGTTGCCGCGTACCTCGGACTCGCGATGGCCGGCGCACTGATACTCGGCTACTTCCTCGTCATCGACACCGTGCTGGGTAGCCGATTCCACGGAATCGGCGGCGCGATCGTCTGCCTCGCGCTGGGCATGGCCCTGTTCTTCCAGGCAGGGCTCATCGATTCCCGGCTCACGATCCATCGCCGCGTGGGCACGGTGCTGGTAAAGGCAGTGCTCGCCCTGGCGCTCAAGGCCGCAATGATCATCGGCCTCGGACAGAGCCTCACTCCGACAGTGATCGCGGTGACGACGATCGTCTCGGCGTACGCGGCGACTCTTGCGGTTACATACTTTGCCCTGCCCGCGATGTTCTGGTCTCAGACGAGATCTCTGAGCCCGACCCGGCTGATTCCTGCCGTGAACACCTTGCGAGGGTTGCGCTGACCATGCTCGCGGGAGCCCTTGCCGCCTCATCCGACCGGGTGCGCAGATGATCCCGCGCATCCTCCATTTCACGGTTCCCGACCGGATCGCACCGGAGCAGCAGAGGGCGATCGAGCAAGCGGCGGAGCTGCATCCGCACTGGGAAGTGAAGGTCTGGCGCGACCCTCTCGATCCCGCGGATTTCAGGCTCTCGGGGCTGTGGCCCCGGGTCAACTCGGGTGCCCAGCTCGCGGACCTGATCCGCATCGAGGTCGTGCATCGCTACGGCGGCGTGTATCTCGATTCCGACGTCTGGCTGCGCAAGAGCCTCGACGATCTTGCGGAGCACCATCAGTTCTTCGTCGCCAGCGAGGACGGTCAACGCGCCACGAATGCGGTGTTCGGCGCGACCAGGGGGCATCCCGCACTCGAGACCATGATCGAGGAGCTGCACGCCCGTCCGCCGGACTGGACCCTCCCGCCCACAGTTACGACGGGCCCCGAGTTCTTCTCGCGTGTGCTGCGATGGAGAGGCGACGTCACTCTGCTGCCGCGCGAGACGTTCTATCCGCACAACTGGAACGAGCGGCCGGGCGCGGTGGCGCCGCAGACCTACGGGGTGCATCAGTGGCGCGGCTCGTGGAAGGACAGATCGATCGGGGCGCGCGTGGCAGGGATCCTGCAGAGGATCAGCTTCGAACGCATCGTCCGCGAGCTGTATCGGCGCGGTGTCGGCCTCTACCGATCGAGCGAAGCGGCGATCCGTCTTCTGAGCCCACGCGTCGACGCGTACCCGGCTTCCGGACACGTCGTACGTCGAACGATCCATGGTCACAGACTCATCCTGGATGCTGGGGACGTTTCGATCACTCCCGAGCTCGTCCGCAACGGCTACTATGAGCTCAGAGAAGAGCTGCTGCTGCGCAGGTGTCTGCGCGGCGGTGACCTCTTCGTCGACGTCGGCGCCAATGTGGGAGTGTTCTCGCTGCTCGCGGCTTCCCTCGTCGGGCCGTTCGGAAGGGTGTATGCCTACGAGCCGAACCCGACGGCCTCCGCACTGCTTTCGAAGGCGGCCGTGATGAACTGGATGCACGATCGCCTCATCGTGCGCGAAGCGGCCGTGGGTGCGGAAATAGGAAAGACTGAGCTGAAATTCCACCCGGCCCGCCTCGGCGACGCAGCCGTCAGAACGGATGCCGCGGACGGTGGAACGTTCTCCCGGACGGCCGCGTATCTGGGCGGCGTACAGACCGTCGGCGTTCCCGTGGTCGCGCTGGATCGCGAGTTCCCCTGCGACATCCCGATCAAGTTCCTGAAGATCGACGCGGAAGGTCACGAGGCGGAGGTCATCGAGGGCGCCAGACGTCTGCTCGAGAGCCACTGCATCGAGTACCTCATGCTGGAGGCGGTCAGAGAGGTCGCCGGCTCCGCGTGGCAGCGGCTCCTCGAGGTCGCCGAGAGACTCTGCGCGACAGGCTACGAGCCGTTCAGCCTGGGATGGAACGGCACACTGGTTCCGACTTCGCTGACGCGGATCGAATGCGGGCGCACCGCCGGAAGCCGGAACGTGGTCTTCAGGTCTTCGCGCCTTCGAGACGCCGCGGTCGCGCGTTCGTCCGAGCCGCCCGCCGCTGCGTCTCGAATCCGGCAGGTCGGCTGACCGGCCGCGTTCCGCACAGGGAAGGAGCGTTCTCAACATGTTCGGCAGACTCCTGCGAGCGCCATCGAGAGTCCGGGAGATGGTGCGACTGATCGACGTGCGATCGCGACTCGAGGCGCAGCGTGCTCATGAAGCGCTCGAGGCACTGAAGCGGGAGCCGCGCTACGCGCATCCGAAGCATCTGGCGCGGTTCGGTTACAAGGTCTACTCGCAGAACGACGAAGACGGGATCATCGCGGAGATCTTCGAGAGAGTCGGCGCCGTCAGCAGGACCTTCGTCGAGTTCGGCGTCGGAGACGGACTGGAGAACAACACGCTGACGCTGCTTTTCAAGGGGTGGCGCGGTCTGTGGATAGAGGGCAACCCCCGCTTCGTCGAGCGGATCCGCACGAACCTCCCCGTCACGATCGCAAGCGGTGCACTTCGGGTGACCAACGCC
>QGVD01000065.1 GCA_003242685.1 Pseudomonadota bacterium
TTTGTAACGCGAGGGCTTGTGGGTGAGGGCAGCGGTGCGCGCCTTCGCCACGGCGACTTCGGCGCTCAGGGCGAAGACTCCATCGTGCCGGGTGAGCAGCAGGGGGAATCCGGCATCGTCCACGATGGCGATCGAGACGCGCCAGCCGTTCTTCTGCGCTTCCGCCTCGCAGGCGGCCATCGCTTTGCGGGCGTCTTCGAGGGTCAGAGCGGGACGAGTGCGCATCGAGTGATTCTCCCTTGATGATCGAGCGGAGTCGCGCCGCACCTCGAGCGCAGCGCGCGCGCATTGTACAGGCTCGAATCAGTGCGGATGCGGGTGAGGCTGCGCTCGCAGTGCTGCGGGAGCAGGTCCTCGCCACAGTCATTTCCGATCGGCGTGCGCACGACGACGTGGATGTGCTGCCGCGCCGGCACGCCAGGGAGAAGCAGGCGACGCTCTGTGCGGACGCGAGATCGGCCAGCGCGAACGCAAGGAGGGCGATGCGCGACCTGGACGCAAGGCATCTCTCGGTTTTCCTCCCTGCCAGCCGCAGGAGCGCCCGATGCGGGCGGGATCCTGCGCCCCGCCCAGGTCAAGGCCGGTTTCCCCGGTTCAGGACAAATTCGAGGGCGCGGCTCTATTTCTGATAATTATTGCCTTGACAAATATTGCCCCGGCACAGAAGATGCCGGCCCCTCGATCCCCGTTCACGAGAGACCCAATCGATGTCAGGTCCAGCACAGCCGGAACGCGACGCCAATGCGGCCCTCGCGCCGCGGCAGTCCGTCGGTCGGCTGATCAAGCAGGTCTACGCGTCGCTCATCCGCCGGATCGACCAGCGCATGCAGCCGCTCGAGCTCACCGCGATGCAGTGGGAGCCGATGCTGCTCGTGCACTTCGGCAAGGCGGACACGGTCGCCGCGCTCGCACGCGAGAGCCACGTCAACTGCGGCGCGATGACGCGGATGCTGGACCGGCTGGAAGAGAAGCAGTTGCTGCGGCGGCGCCGGAGCGATGAAGACCGGCGAGTGGTGCACCTCGAGCTCACGGAGAAGGGCCGCAAGGTCGCGGACGAGATCATGCCGCTCATCAGGGAAGAGCTGAACGTGCACCTGCGCGATTTCACGCCCGAGGAAGTCGCGACGCTCGTCGGGCTGCTGGAACGCATGCTGCGGAACGCCGCACAAGAGGAATGAAGAAGGCTTTCACATGAGCAGGAACACGCTTCGAAGAATCCTCCCGGGTCCGTTCGTTCTCGCTGCGCTCGCGATCGCGGGATGCGGTACGCAGCAGCAGGGCCAGGGCGGAGGCATGCAGCCCGAGGTTGCCGTCGTCACGCTCGAGCCGCGCACGGTGGACATCACCACGCAGCTTCCCGGGCGCACGACGCCGTATCGCGTCGCGGAGGTGCGTCCGCAGGTGACGGGCGTGATCACCAAGCGCCTCTTCATCGAAGGCAGCGAGGTGAAGGCGGGCCAGCAGCTCTTCCAGATCGATCCGGCTCCCTATCAGGCGGCGCTGAGTTCCGCGGAGGCGGCGCTCAAGCGTGCCGAGGCGCGGCTCGTTTCCGCGCGGCTGCTCGAGGAGCGCTACGCGCCGCTCATCGAGGCGAACGCGGTGAGCCGCCAGGAGTACGACGAGGCGGTGGCGGCTCATGCCCAGGCGCAGGCCGACGTCGCGGCCGCGCGCGCGCAGGTCGAGACCGCGCGCATCAATCTCGTCTACACCCAGGTGCGCTCGCCGATCTCGGGGCGCATCGGGCGCGCGCTCGTGACCGAAGGCGCGCTCGTCACCGCCGAGCAGCAGCAGCCGCTCGCGCTCGTGCAGCAGCTCGATCCGATCTACGTCGACATCACGCAGTCGAGCACCGAGATGCTGCGTCTGCAGCGGCAGGTCGAGAACGGCGAGCTGCAGAAGGACGAGAAGAACCAGGCGGACGTGCGCCTCACGCTCGAGGACGGCCGCGAGTACGAGCTCACGGGCAAGCTCCAGTTCTCGGAAGTTTCGGTCGATCCGACCACGGGGTCGGTCGTGCTGCGCGCGATCTTCCCGAATCCCAACCGCCAGCTCCTGCCCGGCATGTTCGTGCGCGCGCGGCTCACGCAGGCGGTGAAGCGCGATGCGCTGCTCGTGCCGCAGCGGGGCGTGCTGCGCAATCAGCGCGGCGAGCCGTACGTGCTGGTCGTCGGTGACGACGGCACGGTCGCGCAGCGGTCCATCACGACGGACCGCGCGATCGGCAACGAGTGGCTCGTCACGTCGGGGCTCGCTCCGGGCGAGCGTGTGGTGGTCGACGGACTGCAGAAGGTGCGGCCGGGTATTCAGGTGCGCGCGGTCGCCGCCGCGGAACAGGCGAAGCCCGATACGGACGCTCCGTCCGTGGCCGGCGTCGCGCAGCGCTGAAGGAGTCGGCGCGTGCTCTCACGATTCTTCATCGATCGTCCGGTCTTCGCGTGGGTCATCGCCATCATCATGATGATGGCGGGCGGCCTCGCGGTCGTCACACTGCCGGTGATGCAGTATCCGGCCATCGCGCCGCCCCAGGTCGCCATCCAGGTGACGTATCCGGGCGCGTCCGCGCAGACGGTGCAGGACACCGTCGTGCAGGTCATCGAGCAGCAGCTCACCGGCATCGACAATCTCGACTACGTCACTTCCGAGAGCAATGCCGACGGCACCGCGACCATCACGCTGACCTTCGCGCAGGGGACCAATCCCGACATCGCGCAGGTGCAGGTGCAGAACAAGCTGCAGCTCGCCACGCCGCTGCTGCCGCAGGAAGTGCAGCAGCAGGGCATCCGGGTCACGAAGCCGACGCGCAACTTCCTCGTCGTGCTGGGCTTCGTCTCCGAGGACGGCAGCATGACCGCCGAGGATCTGATGGACTACGTCGCATCGAACGTGGTCGATCAGATCAACCGCACGCCCGGCGTCGGCGACGTGCAGATGTTCGGCGCACAGTACGCGATGCGCGTCTGGCTCGACCCGGCGAAGCTCCACAACTACGGGCTCACCGCGTCGGACGTCGTCCAGGCGATCCGCGCGCAGAACGTGCAGATCTCGGCGGGTCAGATCGGCGGCCTTCCGGCGACGCCGGGCCAGGCGATCAGCGCGACGATCATCGGACCCACGCGCTTCTCGACGCCCGAGGAGTTCAGGAACATCCTCCTGCGCGTCAATCCGGACGGCTCGCAGGTGAGGCTCGGCGACGTCGCACGCGTCGACCTCAACGCGGAGAACTTCCTCCGCGAGACGAAGTACAACGGCAAGCCGGCGGCGGGTATCGCCGTCCGCATGGCGATCGGCAAGAACGCGCTCGACACGATCGAGGCCATCAACGCGACGCTGAAGCGCCTCGAGCCCTTCTTCCCGCCGGGCATGAAGGTCGTCTATCCGCTCGATACGACGCCCTTCGTGCGCACCTCGATCATGGAGGTCGTGGAGACCCTGCTCGAGGCGATCGTGCTCGTGTTCCTCGTGATGTATCTGTTCCTCCAGAACGTCCGGGCCACGCTCATTCCCACGATCGCCGTGCCGGTGGTGCTCCTCGGCACCTTCGCGGTCCTCGCGGCGTTCGGCTACTCGATCAACACGCTCACGATGTTCGGCATGGCGCTCGCGATCGGCCTGCTGGTCGACGACGCGATCGTCGTCATCGAGAACGTCGAGCGCGTGATGTCCGAGGAAGGCCTTCCGCCGCGGGAGGCGACGCGCAAGTCCATGGATCAGATCACCGGCGCGCTGATCGGCATCGCGCTGGTGCTCGGCGCGGTGTTCGTGCCGATGGCGTTCTTCGGCGGCTCGACCGGCGTGATCTACCGCCAGTTCTCGGTCACGCTGGTGTCGGCCATGACGCTGTCGGTCCTGACTGCGCTGATCCTGACGCCGGCGCTCTGCGCCACGATCCTGAAGCCCCTGCCGCCCGGCGCCCACCACGAGCGGCGCGGATTCTTCGGCTGGTTCAACCGCGGATTCGAGCGCAGCCGGCGCGGCTACATGCGCGGTCTCTCCGCGTTCCTCGCCCGGCCCGGCCGCTCGATGCTGGTGTACCTGGCGATCATCGCGGTGGTGGCTTTCCTGTTCCCGCGCATTCCCACCTCGTTCCTGCCCGAGGAGGACGCCGGCATTCTCTACGGCATGGTGCAGACGCCTCCCGGCGCGTCGAAGGAGCGCACGTGGGAGGCGCTCGACCGGGCGCAGGAGTATCTCCTCACGCAGGAAAGCGACGTCGTCGACTCCGTGCTCACCGTGGCGGGGTTCAACTTCGCCGGCACGGGCCAGAACTCGGGCCTCGTGTTCGTGAAGCTCAAGAACTGGAGCGAGCGCACGAAGCCTTCACAGTCGGTGCACGCGCTCGCGGCGCGCGCCAACGCGTACTTCGCCGGCATGAAGGAAGCCATGATCTTCGCGGTGGTGCCGCCGGCGGTGCTCGAGCTCGGTAACGCCTCGGGCTTCGACATGCAGCTCCAGAACCGCGGAGGACTCTCGCGCGAGGAGTTCATCGCCGCGCGCAACGAGCTGCTCGCGGCGGCCAACCGCCATCCGGCGCTCGCCGGCGTGCGCTTCAACGGCGTCGAAGACGCGCCGCAGTTCAGGATCGACATCGACCGCGAGAAGGCGAGCGCGCTCGGCGTTTCGATCACGGACATCAACCAGACGCTGTCGACCGCCTGGGGTTCCGCCTACGTCAACGACTTCGTCGACCGCGGCCGCGTGAAGCGGGTCTACGTGCAGGGCGAGCCGGAATCCCGCATGCAGCCCGAGGATCTCAATCGGTGGTACGTGCGCAATGTGCATGGTGAGATGGTGCCGTTCTCGGCCTTCAGCAGCGGCGAGTGGACCTACGGTCCGCAGAAGCTGGTGCGCTACAACGGCGTGCCGTCGTTCCAGATCCAGGGAACTCCGGCGCCGGGACGCAGCTCCGGCGAGGCCATGCAGGCGATGGAAGAGCTCGTCGCGCAGATTCCCGGCGTAGGTCTCGAGTGGACGGGTCTCTCGTACGAAGAGCGGCTCTCGGGCGCGCAGGCGCCTGCGCTGTATGCCATCTCGATCGCCGTCGTGTTCCTGTGCCTCGCGGCGCTCTACGAGAGCTGGTCGATTCCGGTGACCGTGATGCTCGTCGTGCCGCTCGGCGTGCTCGGCGCCGTGCTCGCGACGCTCGCGCGCGGGCTGTCGAACGACGTGTACTTCCAGGTGGGACTCCTCACGACGATCGGTCTTGCCGCCAAGAGCGCGGTGCTGATCGTGGAGTTCGCCAAGGAGAACTTCGACGGCGGGCAGAGCCTGAAGGACGCGGTGATGCAGGCGGCGCGGCAGCGACTGCGGCCGATCATCATGACCTCGCTCGCCTTCATGTTCGGCGTGCTGCCGCTCGCGACCGCAACGGGCGCGGGCTCCGGCGCGCAGAACGCCGTCGGCACGGGCGTGATCGGCGGCATGCTGAGCTCGACGCTGCTCGCGATCTTCTTCGTGCCGGTGTTCTTCGTCGTGATCCTCAGGCTGTTCAAGGTGCAGCCGCGCCGGATCGAGGAGGGATCCGGCGCCGTGCCGGTCACACCGGCCGCCGAGGGAGGACGCGCATGAGCAGCCGTACGACGCACACGCTCGCCGGTGCGCTGGCACTCCTCGCGCTGAGCGCCTGCACGCTCGCGCCGCGTTACGAGCGGCCCGCGGCACCCGTGCCGGATCAGTACGACGGCGCCGCGCTCCCGGTCGGCAGCGCGCTTCCCGAAGGCGCGAAAGCCGCGGCGGACATCGGCTGGCGTGAGTTCTTTCCCGATCCCGAGCTCCAGGATCTGATCGCACGCGCGCTCGAGAACAATCGCGACCTGCGCGTGGCGGCGCTCAATGTCGAAGCGGCGCGCGCGCGGTACCGCATCCGCCAGGCGGACATCGTTCCGGGCATCGACGCGATCGGCCAGGGCACCTCACAGCGCGTCCCGCCTGTCGTCTCCCAGTTCGGCACCGGCGGAGTGACCCGTCAATACAGCGTCGGGCTCGGCGTCACGGCGTTCGAGCTCGACGTGTTCGGGAGACTGCGGAGCCTGCGCCGCAGCGCGCTGGAGGAATTCCTCTCTCTCGAGGAGACCCGCGTCGCCACGCAGCTCGCGCTGGTGGCGGAAGTCGCGAACGCGTGGCTCACGCTGATCACGGACCGCCAGCTCCTCGAGCTCACGCGCGAGACGCTCGAAAATCAGCGCCAGTCGCTCGAGCTCACGCGCAAGCGCTTCGAGGCGGGCGTCGCGAGCGAAGTCGACCTGCACCAGGCCGAGATCGCCGTGCGCCAGGCCGAGGTGAACATCGCGACCTACACGCGCCGCGTCGCGCAGGACCGCAACGCGCTGTCGCTCCTCGTCGGCGAGCCGCTGCCCGAGGACGTGGGAAGCGGCGACCGGACGATCGCCGGCCAGATCTTCGATCAGGAGATTCCCGCGGGACTGCCGTCGGAGCTCCTCGAGCGCCGTCCCGACGTGCGCGCCGCGGAGCATGCGCTCAAGGCCGCGAACGCGAACATCGGTGCCGCGCGCGCGGCGTTCTTCCCGAGCATCAGTCTCACGGGGAGCTACGGCGAGGCGCACCGCGAGCTGTCGCAGCTCTTCGACGAGGGCCAGAGGACGTGGACGTTCATTCCGCAGATCCGGCTGCCGATCTTCGCCGGCGGCGCGAACGTCGCGAACCTGGATCTCGCCGAAGTGCGCAAGCGCGCCGAGATCGCGCGCTACGAGCGCGCCATTCAGGAAGCGTTCCGCGAGGTGTCGGATGCGCTCGTCGCGCGCCGCACGCTCGACGAGCAGCTCCGTGCGCAGGAGGCGCTGCTGCGCGCCGCGGAGAACACCTACCGCCTCGCGGAGATGCGCTACCGCGCCGGCGTCGAGAGCTACCTCGCGACGCTCATCGCGCAGCGCGACCTGTACGCCGCGCAGCAGGCGCTGCTCACGACGCGACTCGAGCGCGCTTCCAATCTCGTTCTGCTCTACAAGGCGCTCGGCGGCGGCTGGACCGAGGGGACGGAGGGGCGCTGATCGCGCCCCTCGGGGTCCCTTTCAGAAGCTCACGCGCAGCCCGAGCCTGTACGTCCGGCCGATCTGATCGAAGTACGTCGGATTGGTCGGGTACTGAGTCTCCGGCGCGAGCGGTGGTTTCTCGTCGAACAGGTTGCTCACGGACGCGAAGAGCTGAGCCCCCTGCGTATTGGGCAGCGAAAAGTCGAAGCTCCCGTAGAGATTGACGTACGTGCGCCCGCTCACGCGGTTCTCGTTGATGCTGTTCGGCAGCGTCGGAGCGTATCCCGGATCGTCGGGCCCGATGCGCGTGGCATCCATGATGCCCGAGTCGATGAAGCGTCCCTGCAGAGTGATCGACGCAGGACCGTGAACGTAGGTGACGAACGCGTTCACCAGCCACTCCGGCACCCCGGGCGAGGCGAGGCCGCCCGTCTGACCGGCACGGTCCACGGCGATCCCGAACGTCTCGGTGATCGACTCGTCGACGTACGTGCCGAGCACGCGGAACTGCAGCTCCGCCGGTGAGTTCTCGAGGATGCGCGAGAGCGGCAGACGGTAGTCCGCCTCGATGTCGGCGCCGCGCGTGCTGAGGCGATCGAGATTGAGCGACACGTTGCGCACCTCGAGCAGCGACTGATCCGGTCCGAACGTGATCAGGCCGCAGGCGCGCTCGTTGCCCGCGAAGCACCGGTCGATGATGAGCTGCGCGCCGCCCGGGCTCGCGATGTATCCGTCAACCTCGATGTCGTAGAAATCCACCGAGAGCCGCAGTCCCTCGCTCCAGCCCCACGACGGCTGGAACACGATGCCGAGCGTGGTGGTGTCCGCCTTCTCCGCTTCGAGATCGGGGCTGCCGCCCGACACGAGGCGCGGAAACTGAGTGGCGCCGGTGAAGCGGTTGAGCACGGGCGCGAAGCTGCTGGCGCTCGCGAGGTACAGATCCGCGAAGTTGGGCGCGCGGATGTCGCGCGAGCGGGTGGCGCGCACGCGCAGCCAGTCCGTGGGATCCCACACGAGGCTCGCCTTCCACGTCGTCGCGTCGATGTCGTTGCTCGTCGCGGTGCGCAGATAGCTGCCGAAGCCTTCGAGATCGTACTGCGTGTGCCGGCCCGCGACGTTGAGGCTGAGACTGCGCACGAGCGGGCGCTCACGGAGCAGCGGCAGCTCGGCCTCCACGTAACCCTCGACGACCTTCGCGGTGCCGTCGTAGTCGGCGCCGAAGTTCTGGAAGTAGGCGAAGAGATTCGAGAGCGGATCGTGCACCACCTCGATCTCGTCGCGACGGAACTCGAGGCCCGCGGCGACGGCGAGCGGACCCGCCCACAGCTCGGCGGCGTCGCCGCGCACGTTCGCAGCGACGACGTGCTGACGAATGTCGATTTCTTCGACCAGCGTGCCGTAGACGTAATCGCGCGCTTCCTGCGACCAGTTGCGCACGCCGAACAGATTGAGCGGTCTGCAGCCCGCCGCGGCCGCGCGCAGCGCCGGGTCCGGGCTCAGCGTGGCCCGGCAGACGATGTCACCGGTCTCCGGTGTGATCTCGGTCTCGTCGTCGATCACGGCGTCCACCGCACGCGCGAAGTTCGCCGGGTTCGTCGGGTCGTTGACGCTCTTGCCCGGATCGCCCTGGATGCGGTTGTTCTCCACGGTCTGCAGACGATCCGTGCGCGCGAACTGGTAGTACGCATCCCAGGACCAGCGCGTGCCGAGCGAGCCCTCGAGACCGGTGGTGATGCGATAGACATCCGCGGTGGACGTGCTGAAGCCGCGTCCGAGATCGTCGCCGAGCCGGCCCATCGTGAAGCTCGCGATGTCGGGGTTCGCATCGAGCACCTCGCGAATCGCCGCCGGGATGAACGGATTGTCGCGGCTGATGGTGATCGCCGTGTCGAAGAACGGCGTCTGGAGCACCGAGCCGCTCACGTAGCCGTACGAGGCTTCGAGAAAGCCCTGCAGGTCGTCGGAGAGCTCGAGATTCGCGTGTCCGAAGAGGGTATAGCGCTCGACCGGCACCACGAGATTGGAATAGAGATAGGTCGGGACGACCTGTCCGCCGACCTGGGTCGTGCCGCTCACGAGCTGCCCCGGCGTGTAGGGCATCGGCGTGCCGTCGTCGGCGAACTGGATGCCGCCCGTGCCGAAGAGATTGCGGATCGCGGGGGGGTTGTTGCCCGCGACGACGCCGCCCGTCGTCATCCAGTAGCCCGCCTGCTCGTGGTCGCGGACGAAGTTCGGCAGGCCGTTGCCGACGCCGGGCGGCGTGTTGAACGCGTTGTTCGTGACCACGGCGCCCGGCGTGCACCAGTCGCGCTCGAAGCAGTTGCCGATACCCTGCTGCTTGTCGTACTCGCCGCCGAAGACGACGTGCCCGCGTCCGTTCAGGAAGCTCGTTCCGCCCGCGAGCGCCACGTGCCAGTTGTCGCCGTCACCTTCTTCGGAGACGCCGTAGTCGAATTGCGAGCGCAGTCCGGTCAGATCCTTGTCGAGGATGACGTTCACCACGCCCGCGACCGCGTCGGAACCGTACGCCGCCGACGCGCCGCCCGTGACGACTTCAGTGCGCTCGACGAGCAGACTCGGAATGAGGTTCAGATCGACCGTGCCCTCGCGTGTCGTGGGTGCGAAGCGCCGCCCGTCGACCAGGATCAGGTTGCGCGTCACGCCGAGCCCGCGCAGGTTCACGATCTGCGCGCCGACGTTGAAGCTGCCGAAGCCGTTCGTCGCAGGATTGTTGCTCGCCCGGAACGCGGGAAGCTGACTCACCCCCGCACCGACGTTCGTGATGCCGAGCTGCTCGAAGTAGTCCTGGCCGATCACTGTCACCGGAGAAGGCGCATTGAATCCGGTGCGCCCGATGCGCGAGCCCGTGATGATGACTTCCTGTCCCGCGCCCGGTCCGGCCGTCGTGGCCCCCTCGCTCTGCGTCCCGGATGTCTGCTGCGCCCTTGCTGCGGCGGACAGCGCCAGCAGGAGCGAAATGGAGCCCGCAACGAGACTGTTCGATCGCATGATGCCTCCCTTCCACCATCAGCTGTCGAAACGGCACGGAGACGCGGCGCGCGTCACGCGCTCGGAGCTGCGGCGTCTCGCCATGCACCGCATATCAGAAATACACTAGGCAGGGTCGCCGCCGCATCCCGTCGCATATCCGCAACGACGGCGGTTGCGTGTCCGCGGGAAATGGAGCCGGTGGTCGTCGAGATCCGCACGGCTGCGACCGATGCGCACGAGGCACGGAACCGGAAGTGCGGCTCGGACATTCGTAGACACGGGCAGGGAGGGCCGACTTCACCTCCAGGAGGGAACATGTCCAGTCACACGCTTTCGGTGAACGCACGTCGCGGTGCGGGTGTGCTGCTCGCCGCGACGGCACTGTCGACCATGTCGACGGACGCCCGGGCCGCCGGTTTCGCGCTGCTCGAGCAGACGGGGAGCGGCGCCGGATACTCCTACGCCGGCAGCGCCGCATCGGCGGACGACGCCAGCGTCATGTACTTCAATCCCGCAGGCCTCGGGCTCATCACCGAACCGCAGGTTGCGGTTGCCCTGCACGGCATCGATCTTTCGACGAAGTTCGACGACCGCGGGTCGGTGCTTCCGCCGGCCGGTCTCGGTGCATTGCCCGGCGGCGCGACGCGCAGCGATGCCGGTGACGTGATTCCCCTGCCGAACGCCTACGTCGCGTGGCCCATCACGGAGCACCTCACGTTCGGATTCGGGATCAACGCACCGTTCGGTCTCGTCACCGAGTACGACGATCCGTGGGTGGGCCGCTTTCAGGGGATCCGCAGCGAGCTCGTCACGATCAACGCGAATCCCGCGATCGCGTACCGCATGAACGACTACGTCTCGTTCGGCTTCGGCGTGAACTACCAGTACGCGGATGCGGAGCTGACGAATGCCGTGCTGCTCGGTCCCGGTGTCGAGGGACGCGCGGAGCTCGACGTGGACGATTCGGACTGGGGCTGGAACGCCGGAGTGCTGTTCACGCTGCCGAGCAGGATGCGAATCGGCCTGAGCTATCGCTCGCGGGTCGACTACTCACTCTCCGGCGATACCACTGTGACGACGCTTGCGGGTGATCCCGTCGCGGCGGCGAGCGGTCCGACGACGGTCGAGATCACCTTCCCCGACAGCGCGCTGGTGAGCTTCGCGCAGCCGGTGGGCGAGAGGGTGGAGCTGCGCGCGGATGTCATGTGGACGAACTGGAGCGAAGTGAGCCGGATCGCCGCGCTCAATCCCGCCACGGGCCTGCCGCGCGACGTGCTCGAGTTCGGCTTCGAGGATGCGTGGCGGATCGCGTTCGGTATCGGCTATCGCGCGAGCGAGCGCTGGAGCTTCAGGGCCGGCACGGCCTGGGACGAAAGTCCGGTGACGGACCGGACGCGTACCGTGCGTCTTCCCGACGCGAACCGGTGGTGGCTCTCTCTCGGCGCGCGCTGGCAGCCGACGGAGCGCTTCACCGTGGATGCAGGCTACGTGCACCTCTTCGTCGACGATCCCGACATCCTGCACGTGCGCGGGCAGCTCGGCGCGCCCGAGTCGTTCACGAGTGTCGTGCGCGGGACATACGACAGCGCCGTGGACATCCTGAGCGTGCAGTTGAGCTGGTCCTTCCGCTGATCACGCGCCCGCGCGCGGATCACACGGGCGCAGGCCGGCATTGCCGCCGGCCCGCGCCATCACGCGCGGGGGCGCGCGATCGATCCGGTTCCCGATGCAGCCCTGCGGATCTCTTCAGTGGGCGCCCCGCCGTTCGCGCCACTTCTCGCGCACGGCGGTGTCGGTGACGATCGCCCAGATTCCGAAGGCCGCGACCAGCACGCCCACGATCACGGCGTTCGACATCTGAGTCGTCTCACCGGCGAAGCCCAGTACCCAGGGCGACACGAGAAGGAGGATGCCCAGCGCGATGTTGATCGCTTCCTCCCAGGCCTTCGGCATGTACACCGCGATGCCGGCAGAGATCAGCACGGCGGCGCCGAGAATCCAGGCGCTCCAGGCAGCCGCGCTGTCGGTGCTGGCGAACCCGAGTACCCAGGGTGAAACGACCATCCAGGCACCGAGCACCACGTTGACCCAGTCCTGCCATCGCTTCATCGCTCTCACCTCCGAAAGAGAGTCGCGATTTTCTCGCGGCGGTCACGCGCAGGCGGTCGGGGAAAGAGCACCGCCGCACGACGACCGTGCCGCGGTCCAAGCGGGACAGCCCTCTAGGGCATGGGACGCGAAATTTCAAGAGGGCTCGATGCCCGTTGAGCTCGAGCCCGAGCCCGGGCGCGTAAGGCCTTGAAGAGCAGGCGCTTTGTTCCCATTAGCGGAGCCCCCCGGCCGTCGCCCGCATCCCGGGTCGTCGCCGGCCGTTTCAGCACAGCCCTGGCATCGAATCGAGAACAAGGAGTCGTACCGATGAGAATTGCCCAGATTGCCCCGCTCGCTGAAGCCGTGCCGCCCAAGCTATACGGAGGGACTGAGCGGATCGTGTCCTATCTCACCGAAGAGCTGATCCGCCAGGGTCACGAAGTCACCTTGTTCGCGAGCGGCGACTCCTGCACGAGCGCCGAGCTCGTCGCGTGCTGCCCCCGGGCGCTGCGCCTCGATCCGGCCGTCCGGGACCAGGTCCCGTACACGCTCATGATGCTCGATCAGGTGAGGCGGCGCGCCGCGGAGTTCGACGTGCTGCATTTCCACATCGACATGCTGCACTTCCCGCTCTTCCGCGATCTGGCGGCGCATTCGGTCACGACGCTCCACGGCCGGCTCGACCTGCCGGATCTGCCGCCGTTCTACCAGGCGTTCCCCGAGTTCCCGCTGGTTTCGATCTCGAACAGCCAGCGCCGGCCGCTGCAGTCGGCGAACTGGATCGGAACCGTCTATCACGGCCTGCCGCTCGATCTGCTGCGCTTCAGCCCGCGCTCGATGGGGTATCTGGCCTTTCTCGGCCGCATCTCGCCGGAAAAGCGTCCCGACCGGGCGATCGAGATCGCCCGCCGGGCGGGTATCCCCCTGAGGATCGCGGCGAAGGTCGACCCGGCCGACCAGAACTACTTCGAGCAGCAGATCCGCCCGCTGCTGAACGACCCGCTCGTCGAATACGTGGGCGAGATCGGCGAGGCGGAGAAGAGCGAGTTCCTGGGGAACGCGCGCGCGCTGCTCTTCCCGATCGACTGGCCGGAGCCCTTCGGACTGGTGGCGATCGAGGCCATGGCCTGCGGCACGCCGGTGATCGCGTTCTCGCACGGCTCCGTGCCCGAGGTGATCGACGACGGAGTGACGGGCTTCATCGTGGAGAGCATCGAGGGGGCAGTGGAAGCCATCGACCGGCTCGACCGACTCGACCGCGCAGCCATCCGCCGCCGCTTCGAGGAGCGTTTCTCGGTCGAGCGCATGGCGCAGGAGTATCTGGAGATCTATCGCAGAGTGGCGCGAGTGCCGGCACCCCGATTCCGCGTGGCGTGATACCGTTCCGCTCCTGCGAGGACAGAACGCACCATGTCGGAAACGTTGCCGAACCTGTCGGCGGCGTCGACGGGGGGCCCGGTCCCGGTCTTCTACATACCGGCGACCAGCTCGCTCCAGGAGCGCCGCCCACGGACGCTCAAGCACGGCGATACCTTCGCCGTGTTCGATCACAACGGCGACATCATCGCGGGTCCGGGCAGCCCGGAAGGGCTGTTCCACGCGGACACGCGTTATCTGTCGCATCTGTCGCTCTGGCTCGGCGGAGAGCGGCCGCTGCTGCTGAGCTCGACGCTCCGGGCGGACAACGCGACGCTCACGTGCGATCTGACGAACCCTGACCTGTACGAGAACGGCCGTCTCGTGCTCGAGCACGGCACGATCCACGTACGGCGTACGAAGTTCCTCTGGCAGGGCGCATGCTTCGAGCGGCTCGGCGTGCGCAACTACTCCTGCGAGTCGTGCACGGTGCGCCTCGAGATGCATTTCGGCGCGGACTTCGCGGATCTCTTCGAGGTGCGCGGCACCCGGCGCCCGCGCCGCGGAACCGCGTACCCGCCGGTCGTGCGCCGCGATCGCGTGGTGATCGGCTATGTGGGGCTCGACAACGAGCGGCGCACGACGTCGATCCGCTTCGATCCCGCGCCGAGCATGCTCGCGGCGGACCGCGCGGTGTTCGATCTGAGTCTTCCGCCGCGCGGCGCGTGCACGATCCACATCGAGACCCGCTTCTCGGAGCTCGACACCTCCGAGCCCGTACGCCGGCGCTTCAGGAGCGCGATCCGCGATGCGCGGCACGCGCTCAGGCGCTCCGCGCTGCGCATGGCATCGGTCGCCACCTCGAACGAGATCTTCAACGAGGTGATGCGGCGTACGGTGGCCGACGTCTGCATGCTGGTGACGGACACGGAAGAGGGACCGTTCCCGTACGCGGGCATTCCCTGGTTCAGCACCACGTTCGGGCGCGACGCGATCATCACCGCGCTCGAGATGCTCTGGATGGACCCGCACGTCGCACGCGGCGTTCTGCGCTTCCTCGCGGCCAACCAGGCGACGGAGGAGATTCCCGAGGCCGATGCCGAGCCCGGCAAGATCCTGCACGAGATGCGCAAGGGCGAGATGGCCATCCTGGGCGAAGTGCCGTTCCGGCGCTACTACGGCAGCGTCGATGCGACGCCGCTCTTCGTCATGCTCGCCGGGGCGTATCTCGAGCGCACGGGCGATGTGGAGACGGTCCGCTCCATCTGGCCCAACGTCCGCGCGGCGCTCGGATGGATCGACCGCTACGGTGACCGCGACGGAGACGGCTTCGTCGAGTACGGCCGGCGTACCGATCAGGGACTCGCGAACCAGGGATGGAAGGACTCGCACGACTCGGTCTTCCATGCCGACGGGAGCCTTGCGCGCGGACCGATCGCTCTCGTCGAGGTGCAGGCCTACGTCTACGCCGCGAAACGGGCCGGTGCGGCGATCGCGCGCGCGCTCGGCGAGCACGGCTATGGCGTGAAGCTCGACCTCGAGGCCGAGACGCTGCGCGTGCAGTTCGAGCGCGCGTTCTGGGACGAGGAGCTCGGCACCTACGTGCTCGCGCTCGACGGCGACAAGCGGCCGTGCCGCGTTCCATCGTCGAACGCGGGGCATGCGCTGCTCACGGGTATCGCGGCGCCGGAGCGTGCGCAGCGGGTCGCACAGTGTCTGATGGGCACGACGTTCTACTGCGGCTGGGGCATCCGCACGATCGCGTCGAACGCCGCGCGCTTCAATCCGATGTCCTATCACAACGGCTCGGTGTGGCCGCACGACAATGCGCTCATCGCGCTCGGCTTCGCGCGCTATGGCTTCAAGCAGGAAGTCGTACGGATCCTCGACGGACTGTTCGCGGCCGCGACGTACATGGATCTGCGGCGGCTTCCGGAGCTCTTCTGCGGTTTCTCGCGCCGGCCCGGCCGCGGTCCGACGCTCTATCCCGTGGCGTGCACTCCGCAGGCGTGGGCCGCCGTCGCACCGGTGGCGCTGCTGCAGGCGTGTCTGGGGCTCGGCTTCGATCCGGCCGCGCGTGCGGTGCGCTTCGAGCAGCCCGTGCTGCCGGAGTGGCTCGATCACGTGACATTGCGCGGCATCGCCCTGTGCGGCAGCCGCATCGACGTGCAGCTTCGCAGGGCCGCAGGCGAGATCGCGCCTACCGTTCTCTCGCCTCGCGGCGAGCTGCGCGTCGTGAGCATCAGTTAGAACGCGGCATCAATCGGTCAACCGGCGGATTGACCGGGTGCAGACGGCGCCGCTAGCATGCGCCGGCGAAGCGGATGAGGCCCTCGCAGTGGTGCGACACTGTGGGGGCCTTTTGTTTTGCGGGCATGATCCGCTCCCGCGAGGCGTCCGCCGGCGGTGAAGGCGCGTAGCCTTACAGGGGCCTGTCGATTTCCGGCGCTGCCGATCGACAACTGTGCAAAGCCCGTGAGTCCGTATCGATGACCGAGCAGACCGGACAGGACGTGAGGCAGCTCGTCGACTCGCTCTATCGGAGCGAGTCGCGCCGCGTGCTGGCGACGCTCATCCGTGTGCTCGGCGACTTCGATCTGGCCGAGGAGGCCCTGCACGAAGCATTCCGGGCCGCGGTCGAGCAGTGGCCGCGGGAAGGCATTCCTGCCAATCCGCGCGCCTGGCTGGTCTCGGCCGGGCGGTTCAAGACGATCGACGGCATTCGCCGGCGCGCGCGCTTCGATGCGTCGCTCGCGGAGATCGCCGAGCGCCTGCATTCGGAGGCGGTCGATCCTGCCAGTGCCGTCGAAGAGGAGCTCGAGGACGACCGGCTGCGGCTCATCTTCACCTGCTGCCACCCGGCGCTGCCGCAGGATGCGCAGGTTGCGCTCACGCTGCGCGAGGTATGCGGCCTGACGACGGAGGAGATCGCGCGCGCCTTCCTGACCTCGCCGCCGACGCTGGCACAGCGCATCGTCCGCGCGAAGAACAAGATCCGTGTCGCGCGCATCCCGTACGAAGTTCCGCCGCGCGAAGCGCTGCCCGAGCGGCTCGACAGCGTTCTGCAGGTCATCTATCTCGTGTTCAACGAGGGGTACGCGGCATCTTCCGGCGCTTCGCTCACGCGTTGCGACCTCACGAGCGAGGCCATCCGTCTCGGACGCCTGCTCGTCGAGCTGTTGCCCGAGGCTGAGGCGATGGGGCTCCTCGCGCTGATGCTTCTTCACGAGTCGCGCCGCGCCGCGCGCACTTCGCCCGAAGGCGAGCTGATCCTGCTCGAGGCCCAGGACCGTTCGCTCTGGGACCGGGATCTGATCGCAGAGGGTGTCGAGCTCGTGACGCGCGCGCTGCAGACGCGCCGCTTCGGCCGCTACACGCTGCAGGCGGCCATCGCGGCCGTGCACGCGGAAGCGCCGAGCGCCGCCGAGACGGACTGGGCGGAGATCGTCGGTCTGTACGACGTGCTGCTCAAGGTGGATCCCTCGCCGGTCGTCGCGCTCAACCGCGCGGTCGCCGTCGCGATGCTCAATGGCCCCGAGGCGGGGCTCGCGCTGATCGACGCGCTGCTCGACCGCGGGCTGCTCACGGATTACCACCTGGCTCATGCGGCGCGCGCAGACCTCTGCCGGCGGCTCGGAAGATTCGGCGAGGCGCGCGTCGCCTACGAGCGTGCGCTCGCGCTGACGCGGCTCGAACCGGAGCGGCGCTTTCTGTTACGGCGCCTCGAGGAACTGACGCAGTAAGGAGTCGGCCATGAAGTACCTGTGCCTCGTCTACTACAGCGAAGCCGAGGTCTACTCGATGTCGAAGGGCGAGTGGCAGTCGCTCGTCCGCGAGTGCCTCGCATGCGGCGAGTCGCTGCGCGCGAGCGGCCACATGCTGGGTGGCGAGGCGCTCCAGCCCGTGCACACCGCGACCACCGTGCGGGTCCGCAACGGCAAGGTGACGACGACCGACGGACCTTTCGCGGAGACCAAGGAACAGCTCGCGGGCTTCTATTTCATCGAGGCGAAGGATCTCAACGACGCCATCCAGGTTGCGTCCCGGATTCCGCCGGCACGGCTCGGCAGCATCGAGATCCGGCCGGTCCGGGACCTCCACGCGGAGCTCGCGCCGAATGTCGAATAGCGGCGCCGCCGGACGACTAGGTACGGAGAGTGCCGTCGTCCGATGCGGAGGCCGCGATGAAGTACCTTTGCCTGATCTACCTGCCCGAGGCGCTGCTCGAGCGCCTCTCGCCCGCGGAGCTCGATGCGCTGCGCGGCAACGGCGCAGCGGGCCCGGCCCGCGCGCACGGTGCCGCTTACCTCGCCGGTGAGCTGCTCGGACCCGCTGGCAGCGCCCTCACGCTTCGCCGTCGCGCAGGCGGGCTGTCCCTGAGAGACGGACCCGCCGTCGAGACGCCCGATCCGCTCTGCGGCTTCGTGCTGATCGATGCGCGCGATCTCGACGAGGCGATCGCGCTCGCGGCGGCGAATCCCGCCGCACGCATCGGCGGCATCGAGGTGCGCCCCGTCAACGAGCTCGCCCCCTGTGCGCTCGTCCGCGAGCCGTCGACACCAGGGGAGGCCCTCTTCGCGACCGACGCCTGTCGATTCTCGCCGTCCCCGTTCGACTAGAGGCACCCGAAACCCGACGCGCAAGGAGAGTCACATGGCTACCGCGGAGAACGTCGCGCGAGCGCGGACCGAGGTCGCGACGCTGGTGGACGATTTTCTGATGAGAGAGATCGAGATCAGTTGCATGTGCGATGCGGTGCGCGTGCGCATCACGGATGAACCCGTCGAACAGTTCTACTGTCACTGCGACGACTGCCAGGCCGCGAGCGGCGGCGCCTATATCGGCGTCGCGCTCTTCCCGGCGAGCGCCGTGAAAGTGACGCACGGTGAGCTGCACACCTTCACGTACAGGACGCTGCCGCGGCAGCGCTGCGCGAAGTGCGGCACGCACGTGCTGGCCATGGTGCCGGGTATCGATCAGGTCGGAGTTAAGGCGAACCTGCTGCCAAGGGGTATGTTCCAGCCTCGGTTCCACATCCAGTGTCAGTACGCGGTGCTGCCGGTGCGCGACAATCTGCCGCACTACAGGGGATTTCCCCCGCACTTCGGTGGCACCGACGAGAAGGTCGACTGGTGAGCCGGAGGAAGCATCGGATTGCGGCTCGACTGCCGCTGCGCCGAGAGACCCGCTCCCGTCATTCCCGAATCAACTGAAAGGACCGGAGATGGTGAAGCAGATATTCGTGAATCTGCCGGTGAAGGATCTGAAGCGGTCGGTGGAGTTCTTCACCCGGCTCGGATTCGAGTTCAACCGGCAATTCACCGATGAGAACGCCACCTGCATGATCATCGGCGAGAACATGTACGCCATGCTGCTCGTCGAGCCCTTCTTCAGAACCTTCACTTCGAAGGAGATCTGCGACACCGCACGCAGCACCGAGGTTCTGGTAGCGCTGCAGGTGGAGAGCCGCGCGAAGGTCGACGAGCTCGCAGACAAGGCGCTTGCCACGGGCGGCAGGGTGGCGAGCGAGCCCAGAGACTACGGCTTCATGTATCAGCGCTCGTTCGAGGATCCGGACGGTCACACGTGGGAAGTCTTCTTCATGGACCCGTCCGCGGTGCCGGGGCGCTGAGCAGCCGGCACGCCGCCACTCAGGAACGCGGAGCGACAGGAGACGAAGGGGAGAGAGCAATGAGATTCATGATCCTGGTGAAGGCCAGCAGGGAGTCCGAGGCCGGCGTCATGCCGAGCACCGAGCTGCTCACGGAGATGGGCCGGTACAACGAAGAGCTCGTGAAGGCGGGCGTGCTGGTCGCAGGCGAGGGACTGCACCCGAGCTCGAAAGGTGTGAGGGTCAGATTCTCGGGAGACCAGCGTACGGTCATCGACGGGCCATTCCCCGAGACGGAGCAGCTGATCGCGGGCTTCTGGATCTTCCAGGTGAACTCCAGGGAGGAGGCGATCGAATGGGTCAAGCGCGCGCCCAACCCGATGCCCGGCAGGCAGTCAGAGATCGAGATCCGGCAGATCGTCGAAGCGGAGGACTTCGGTGAAGCGCTTACACCGGAGCTCCGCGAGCAGGAAGAGCGGCTGCGTGCACGGTCGCGGCAGCAACGGTAGGGTTCGCCCTCGGACCCGCGGTAGACTTGCGCGCTCCTGTCGAGGAGAGATCGAGGGGCGCGCGTGACCGCAGATCGCTGGGAGCGGCGGACCGGACACATCGAGTCCGACGGATTCACTCTGCAGTACATCGTCGAGGGCAGGGGACCGACGGCGCTGGTCGTCGGCAGTGCGCTCTATTACTCGCGAACCTTCTCGCAGAACCTGCGCTCTCACCTGCGCCTTGCCTTCGTCGATCACCGCGGCTTCGCGCCGGGGAACACCTGCACGGACCGCGAGCGATACCGGCTCGAGCTGCTCCTCGAGGACATGGAGCTCGCGCGCGAGCGGCTGGATCTCGGCAGGGTGATCGTCGTCGGCCACTCCGGGCACGCATTCCTCGCGCTCGAGTACGCGAAGCGATATCCCGATCGGGTCTCGCACGTGGTGCTGCTCGGTGCGGCGCCGAGCTATTCGGCGCGCGCACACGCGGCCGGCGAGCGCAGCTTCGCAGAAGCGGTATGCCCCGAGCGCAAGGCGGCGCTCGCCGCGAACCTCTCGACGCTCGACGAACGCATCCGGCGCGCACCGGAGAAGGCGTTCATCACCTTCTGTCTCGCGATGGGGCCGAAGAGCTGGTTCGATCCGCACTTCGACGCCACGCCGCTGTGGGAAGGCGTCGAGGTCAACATGACGATGTTCGACTACGTCTGGGGCCGGGTCTTCCGCGACATCGACATCACCCGCGGCCTCGAGCGGCTGCGCGCGCCGGTGTGGATCGGGCTCGGACGCTTCGACTACCTCGTGCCGCCCGCGTATCTGTGGGAAGAGGTTCGCGAGCGCTTTCCCGATCTCACGCTGCGCGTGTTCGACCGCAGCGCTCATGCGCCGCAGCTCGAAGAACCCGAGGCGTTCGATGCGGAGCTGCTGTCGTGGCTGCAATCGAAGGCGGCTGCGGTCACGAAGCCGGCGGAACGGTGATCGGCGATGGAAGAGAAGACCGGTCCTTCGGAGCGAGAGCTCGCGAATCGCCTGCTCGGCATCGTCAACGCGAGCTGGATGACGCAGGCGGTATCCGTCGCCGCCCGGCTCGGCATCGCGGATCTGCTCGAAGCGGGACCGCGCACCTCGAGCGACCTCGCGTCCGCTTGCGGCTGCAATCCGGGCGCCCTGCATCAGCTTCTGCGCGCGCTCTGTGCGCTCGGCATCTGCGTGCAGCGGGAGCGCGATCTGTTCGAGATCACGCCCATGGGCAGGCTGCTCGGCTCGAACGCCCGCTATTCGGTGCGCTCGTGGGCGATCTACTGGGGCGGCGCTGCCTGGGAGGTCTGGGCGCGGCTGCAGGAGAGCGTGCGCACCGGCGACAGCGTCCGATCGAAGATCACCGGCGCCGAGGGCTTCGAGCATCTGGAGAAGGATCCCGAAGCCGCGCGAATCTTCAATCAGGGCATGGTCGAGATGACGCGGCTCATCGCGGCCGACGTCGCGCGTGCGTACGACTTCGCGGGCAAGCGCGTGGTCGACGTGGGCGGCGGTTATGGCGAGCTGCTCGCAACCATCCTCGAGACGTGGCCCGACGCCAGGGGCGTGCTGTTCGACATGCCGCACGCCATCTCCGAGGCTCGCGCCCGCTTCGAGGCGCGCGGATTGTCGGGCCGCTGTGAGCTCGTCACCGGTGATTTCTTCGCGAGTGTCCCGGAGGGCGGTGACGTCTACCTCCTCAAGAGCGTCATCCACGACTGGAACGACGAGCGTGCGAAACAGATCCTTCTCTGCTGCCGTCGGGCGATGTCGGCGCAGGCGCGTCTGTTGCTCGTCGAGCGCGTGATGCCGGAGCGGCTCGAGCCCACGCCGGAACATCAGGCCATCGCGCGCAGCGATCTCAACATGCTCGTCGCGCTGGCCGCACGCGAGCGTACCTTCGGGGAATTCGAAGCGCTGCTGCGCGCCGCCGGCTTCGACCGCGTCCGATTGCTGCCGGCCGGCGCCTTCAGCCTCATCGAAGCTTCACCGTCATGACCGTCTGCGCCGCCTGCCCGGTGTCCGAGCAGCGCGGGAGATGACGTGTGGGGCCGGGGCGCGTGCCGGTGAAGGGGCGGCGGCACCGCTCTTCATGGCGGCGAAGATTGACACCGGTGGCGCCGGCCTGCACCGTAGCGGCGCGGCTGCGAGGCCGGCCGCGGAGCACCTCGACGGAGAGCGACGATGAGGCGAGCGATCCGATTCGCTCTGAGGCTTTCTGCTGTGGCAGCGGGCGTGCTGACGGTGGCATGCAGCTCCGAGTCCCGCTCGACCGTCGGCGGCGAAGGAATCGCGATCGATTCCGACGACATCGGCGGCGTGGTGCGCAGCGAGCAGGGTCCCGAGGCCGGCGTCTGGGTCATCGCGGAGACGGACGAGTTCAAGACCCGCTTCGCGCGCATCGTGGTCACGGATGATCAGGGACGGTTCGTCGTGCCCGATCTGCCGCCGGCGAAGTACTCCGTCTGGGTGCGCGGCTACGGGCTCGTGGATTCAGAGAAGGTGACGGCGCGCCCGGGCGATACGATCGAGCTCGCCGCGAAGATCGCGCCCGACGACGCAACGGCCGCGCAGGTGTATCCGGCTGCCTACTGGTACGCGATGATGCGTCTTCCGAAGGAGGACGAGGTCGAGCACCTCGGGGGCGGCCGCAACGAGTACCTGATGTGGATGAAGAACATGGGCTGCATCGGGTGCCACCAGCTCGGCCAGCTCTCCACGCGCACTTTCCCGCCGAGTCTCGGCAAGTTCGGCTCGTCTCACGAGGCCTGGATCAGGCGGATCGCTTCCGGGCAGGCCGGCGCTCAGATGACGCGCACGGCGATGCAGCAGCTCGCCGGTGTGCCCATCAGGTATCTCGCGGACTGGACCGATCGCATCGCGCGCGGCGAGCTGCCGGCGGAAAAACCCCGGCGTCCGGAAGGCATCGAGCGCAACGTCGTCGCCACCGTGCGCGACTGGTCGAATCCGAAGGCCTACATGCACGACCTGTCGGGCACCGACCGGCGCAATCCTGCGGTCAACGCCTACGGGCCGCTGTACGGTGCGCCCGAGCTCAGCACGGACGAGTTCCCGATTCTCGATCCGGTGCGCAACACGGACACCGTGTTCGTGGCGCCGGTGCGCGATCCCGACACGCCGACGACACGCGACGATCCGGTGACTGCACCCTCGCCATACTGGGGCGACGAGCCGATCTGGGACAGCAAGGCGAACGCGCACAACCCGATGCTCGATCACCTGGGGCGCGTGTGGTACACGGCGCGCATCCGCGGTCCGGAGAATCCTGCGTTCTGCAGAAAGGGCTCGGATCATCCGTCCGCGAAGCTCTTTCCGCTCGAGCGCAGCGGACGGCACCTCGCCATCTACGAGCCGAAGACGGGCAAGTACACGTTCATCGACACGTGCTTCAGCACGCATCACCTGCAGTTCGCGGCGGACGAGAACAACACACTGTGGACGAGCGGCGGCGGGCAGGTCGTCGGCTGGCTCGATACTCGAGTGTTCGATGAGACCGGTGATGCCGCGAAAGCGCAGCGCTGGGCTCCGATCGTGCTCGACACGAACGGCAATGGCCGGCTCGACGAGTGGGTGGAGCCCGACCAGCCGGTCGACCCGAAGAAGGACAAGCGCATCGCCGCCGGGTTCTATGCCGTGATGCCGAACCCGGCCGATGGATCGGTGTGGGGCTCGGTGGCGTTCCGCTATCCCGGCTCCATCGTGCGCTTCGATCCGCGCACGATGCTCTCGGAGATCTACGACGTGCCGCCGCCGGGCTATGGCGTCCGCGGCGCGGACATCGATACGAACGGCGTGGTGTGGGTCTCCCTCGGCAGCGGACATCTCGGCGAGTTCGACCGCCGCAAGTGCAAGGGGCCGCTGAATGGCCCGCAGGCGACGGGCGGGCATTGTCCAGAAGGCTGGACGTTCCACCGCCTGCCAGGCCCCGCATTCCCGGATCAGCCCGAGGAGAGCGTCGAGTCGAGCTATTACACCTGGGTCGACCAGCACAACACGCTGGGGCTCGGCGCGAACGTGCCGATGGCGACCGGAAATCTCTTCGACGGCGTGCATGCGCTCGTCGAAGGACGTTTCGTCCGACGTCGGATCCCCAACCGGCTCGCTTTTAAAACCAAGGCACCGGGGGGCCGATCGCACAC
>QGVD01000066.1 GCA_003242685.1 Pseudomonadota bacterium
GTTGGGGATTGTTTTAAGAGAACAGCCCATCGTCGTCGGCCAGCACCAAGCTGATCCATGGCGGACTGCGCTATCTCGAGCACGGGCAGTTCGCCCTCGTGCGCAAGGCGCTCGAGGAGCGCGAGGTTCTCCTCGGGCTCGCGCCTCACATCATGTGGCCGCTGCGCTTCGTGATGCCGCACGATGCGCATCTGCGTCCTGCATGGATGATCCGCGCGGGTCTCCTGCTCTACGACCACCTCGCCCGCAGGCGCCGTCTGCCGCGCTCCGCCGCGATCGATCTGAGGAGGCACCCGGCCGGCGTGCCGCTCGATCCGCGCTTCGAGCGCGGCTTCATCTATTCGGACGGCTGGGTGGACGACTCGAGGCTCGTCGTGCTGAACGCGCTCGATGCCGCGAAACGCGGCGCGCTCGTGCTCACCCGTACGCGCTGCGTACGCATCGAACGTCAGGGCGGCAGGTGGTCGGCGCTTCTGGAAGAAGAAGGCGGCGTCCGTCGCACCGTGGAGGCACGCGCGGTCGTCAACGCGGCAGGCCCGTGGGTCGGTCGTTTCCTCACCGAGAGCACACCGGTCCGTTCCGGACGTGCGGTGCGCCTGGTCAAGGGCAGCCACATCGTCGTGCCGCGACTGTTCGAGCACCGTTTCGCGTACATCTTCCAGAACGTCGACCGGCGCATCGTCTTCGCGCTGCCCTACGAACGCGAGTTCACGCTCGTCGGCACCACGGAAGTCGAATACGCGGGCGAGCCCGCGGCGGCACACATCGACCCCGACGAAGTGCGCTATCTGTGCGCAACGGTGAACCGCTGCTTCGTGAGGAAATGCAGCCCCGAAGACGTCGTGTGGACGTACTCGGGCGTGCGGCCTCTGCTCGACGACGAATCGAGTGATCCATCGAGCGTCACCCGCGACTACGCGCTCGAGCTCGATGCGGCCGGCGCACCGCTCCTGTCCGTCTTCGGTGGAAAGCTGACGACCTACCGGCGCCTCGCCGAAGAGGCCGTCGACCGGCTCGCGCCGATCCTCGGCTGCCGCGCACCGCGCTGGACGGCGCAGGCGACGTTGCCGGGCGGAGACCTGCCCGGGGGCAGCTTCGCCGTGTTCCTGCGCAGCGTCGCGCGCCGTTATCCGTGGCTGCCGCATCCGCTTTCCGTGCGGCTCGCCCGCGCGTACGGCACGCGCATCGACGAGCTGCTCGACGGCGCGCGGTCGCTCGAGGATCTCGGCGAGGAAGTGCTGCCGCAGCTCCATGCGCGCGAGATCGAGTTCCTCTGGAAGACGGAATGGGCGCGCACGTCGGAGGACATCCTGTGGCGGCGGAGCAAGCTCGGACTGCACGCGCCACCGGACGGGCTCAAGCGGCTCGACGCCTGGCTCGCGGCGCGCTTCCCGTCCCGATCCCGCGACTTCGCGACCTGCGGCGTGTGAACTGCCTCGCAGTTTGGCAAGCGTGGCGGTCCGCTCGACACCGGCCCTGCGCGGCCGCGTGCTAGCGTTCCGCCGAGGAGTGTCGAATCGGGCGTGCATCGCACGCCATCCGGTTGGGGTCAACGCTGCGATGTCCGACCCGGTGCTCGCTGCGCTCATTGCCGCGACTGCGACCGTCATCACGTCGCTGCTGCAGCTCAAGGCCTCGCTCGCCAGGGAAATCGCCGCTCGTGCTCAATCGAGCGCGGGACGCCGCCGCAACCGCACGACTTTCGTGCTCGCCGCCCTTGCGCTCGCCGCGACCGGCGCCGGCGGCTTTGCGCTCGCGCGCTGGATGGGCGAACGCGAGGCTCACGCGCAGAAGGAGCTGCAGCAGGAGCTGCGGGCGCGCATCGCCGATCTGCAGCAGACCGTCGATGCGCTCGGAAAGACGCGAGAGGAGATGCGCCCGGTGCTGGAGTTCGAACTGCTGCGGCGTCAGGGCGAAACGGGCGCGTCGGTTTCCGCGACCGTCGATCGCTGCCGGTCCCTCACTCTGCCGGTGCTCACAGACGACACTCTCGATGCGCCCGCCGGATGCTCCGAAGCCGAAGCGTCGCGCATCGAGCTCTGTGTCTCGGTTCCCGCCTCCGCGACCGTCACTTCGGTCGAGCTCCATGCCGGACCGGCGGAAACCGCAGCGTCCCAGGCGGAGCAGCTCGTCGTGCCAGGTGAAGACATCGGCGGCGGACGCTTCGACGCCGCGCATCGCGAGCGCCTCGAAGGCGAGCTGAAGTACGTCTGTCAGACCTACACCCACTGGTCCAGCGAGTCCGGACGCAGCGTTCGCGCTCTCGTGCGTTACACGCCCTGACGCCGCGGGCGAGGTTCTACCCCGCCTCCAGGGCACGGAACTTGCACCTTCCGAGCCCGAAAACCTTCATCAGGAGAGAATCGATGGGTGAGGTCAGCGATCTGACGTTCGGCGACGGCCTCCCGTGGGAAGAAATGCACGAGCGGACGGTGGACGGTCTGGTGCGCGTCGGCGCCGCCTGCGGCGACGACGAGGCGCTGATGCGCGCGAAGGCGGATCGCGTCTGTCAGCTCCTGCGCGAAGCTCTGGAGGACCTGCCGCCGCTGCAGATCAGCATGACGCTGCCGCCCGAGTTCACCGAGGAACAGCTCGAGATCATCTCGGCCGCCGTCAACAAGGCCGCCGCAGCGGGAATGCAGCTCGCCATGGGTCACGCGGTCGAGACCTTCGCCGAGGCCGTGTACGACCTGTGCACGTCCAAGCTGAGGCATCCGCTCAACTGAGCGGCCGACCGGGCCGATCCTGCGCCTTCCGATTCGCGCGCGAGCGCGCGCGATGAATTCCTTACGCCGCCGGCTTCGGCTGCGCGACGCGGCGCCTGAGAACGCTCACCGCGCGGTGCAGCTCGTCGGCGATCTCGTCGATCGCCGCATTGAGCCGCTCCTCCGGCGCATCCCGTGCCAGTGTCTCGAGATCCGTGCACAGCTCGCTCAACCGGGCGGCGCACATGTTCGCGCTCGCGCCCTTCAGCTTGTGAGCCGCACGCTCGATCTGCCGGCGCTCGCCTGCCGAAAGATGCGCGCGCATCAGCGCGATCGTCTCGGTGCCGCTCGCGTGGAACGTCTCGGTCAGCTCGCGCATGAACTCGACGTCTCCATCGGCCTTCCGCTCGAGCGTGGGCAGATCGACGGGCTGCGCGCCAGCCTCCGCGGTCATGAGCCGTTCGAGTGCAGCGCCTTCGAGCGGCGCGCTCTGCGCCTCTCCGCCGAGACCGAAGCGGTCGAGCGTCTCGCGCAGGCGATCGAGCTCCAGGGGCTTCGCGAGCACGCCGTCCATTCCCGCGGCGAGACACCGCTCGACCTGACCCGTCATGACGTTCGCGGTCAGCGCCACGATCGGTGTGCGCGGCCGCCGCTCCTCGAGCCTGCGGATCCGGCGCGTCGCTTCCAGACCGTCGAGGACGGGCATCTGCAGATCCATGAGGATGAGATCGAAGCGCTCGCGCTGATAGACGTCCACCGCCTCGGCGCCGTTGTCCGCGGTCACGACCTCGCAGCCGAGACGCTCCAGGAAGCGCTGCGCGACCCTCTGGTTCACGGCATTGTCCTCGACGAGCAGCACGCGGCCCGCGTAGCGCTTCGCGACCGTGCCCTCGTGCAGCGCGCCGTTCGTGACGATCGGATGCGCATGCTCGTGCCACTCGCGAGCGTCACGTGAGAGCACGCGCTCGAGGCACGCGAACAGCTCGCGCGCGCGCACCGGCTTGGTGAGATAGCCGGCGAAGCCCATCGCGGCGAAGCGCGCCATGTCGCCGTGGCGGTCCATCGAGGTGAGCAGCACGATGCGCGCGCGGCTCAAGTGCGGATCCGAATTCACGCACTCACCGAACATGGCGCCGTCCATGTCGGGCATCTGGAAATCGGCCAGGACGACATCGAACGGACGCCCGTCGCCGAGCGCCTGGCGCATCTTCTTCAGTGCATCCGTCGCGCTCGATGCCGTCGCGACGTCGTAGCCCGCGTGCTGGATCTGGCTCTCGAGCACGCGCCGGTTCGTCCGGTTGTCGTCGACCACCAGCACGCGCCGGCCGGTCGGCATCGCGCGCAGCGCGCGCACGACGTCGGACGGCTCGACGGGCTCGAGCGGCAGCGTGAACCAGAACTTCGAGCCCCTGCCGAGACGGCTCTCGACGCCGACCTCGCCGCCCATCATCTGCACCAGGCGCCGCACGATCGAGAGACCGAGCCCCGTTCCACCGTAGTGGCGCGTCGTCGACGAGTCACCCTGCACGAAGGGCTCGAAGAGCGTGGGCAGCACGTCGGGCGCGACGCCGATGCCCGTATCGCGCACCTCGGAAGCGCACGACGGTCCGGCCGTCCTTCTTGCCGGCCACCGAAACCTCGATGACGATCTCGCCGGCGCGGGTGAACTTGACCGCGTTGCCCGCGAGATTGATGAGACACTGACGGATGCGCTGCGGATCGCCCAGCACGCGCTCCGGCACGTCGGGATGCACGTTGACGATGAGCTCCAGACCCTTCGTCGCGGCCTGAAAGCCCATCATCGCGCCGACGTCCTCGACGTTGCTGCGCAGATCCATCTCGATGCGCTCGATGTCGAGCTTGCCCGCTTCGATCTTCGAGAAGTCGAGCAGGTCGTTGATGATGGTGAGCAGCGAGCGCGCGCTCGCCCGGATCGTCTCCGCGTACTCGCGCTGCGTCCGGTCGAGCTTCGTCTCGAGCAGCAGGCTCGACATGCCGATGACGCCGTTCATCGGCGTGCGGATCTCGTGACTCACGTTCGCGAGGAATGCGCTCTTCGCCTGGTTGGCGGCCTGCGCGGCTTCGGTCGCCCTGAGGAGCGCTTCGCGCGCCGCGCGCGCCTCCGTGACGTCCCGCATCGAGCCGGAGACGTAGAGCACCCTGCCGTCCGGCCCGCGATCGGCACCGCCGCGCAGCCTGAACCAGCGGTACTCTCCGCTCTTCAACCGGAGGCGCACGTCGACGTCGAGGGGCGCTCCCCGATCGAAGATCGCGTTGAATGCTGCGTCGGACATGGCCCGGTCCTCGGGGTGCACGCGCTCGCGCAGCACGCCCATCCGGTCGGGGAGCTCTCCGTCCTCGTAGCCGAGGAGCTGATGCACGCGCGGTGAAAGCCACACACGGCTCGCCCTGACATCCACTTCCCACAGTCCGTCCTGCGTTCCGCGGATCGCACGCTCGAAGCGCGCCTGCGTCTCGCGCAGCGCATCCTCCGCGAGCTTCTGCCGGTGGATGTCCTGGATGGAGCCTGCGGTGCGTACAGGCGTGCCGTCCGGCCCGCGCTCGACCATGCCGCGGATGCGGAACCAGCGATAACTGCCGTCGCGCATCCTGAGCCGCGCCTCGTGCGAGTAGGGCTCACCTTCGGCGATGCGCCGCTCCCAGATGCTGCGCGCCTCGTCACGATCATCGGGATGGAAGAGCTGCTCGACCGCATCCAGCGTGCCGAGGTCGAGCTCGTCCGGCTCGTAGCCGAGGAGCTTGTAGTAGCTCGACGAGACCCAGTGCTTGCCGGTGATGAGATCGCCTTCCCAATGCCCCTCCTGGCTCGAGAGCGCCGCCCGTTCCTGTCTGCGCTGTGCGTCCGCGAGCCGCTCCGCCTGTTCCCGCAGGCGCTCGGCCTGCTCCTTGAGCCGCGCGGCGGTCTCGACTTCGGACGTGACGTCCCAGCTCACCCCGAGCGAACGTGCCGGCTTGCCCTCCGCGTCGAAATCGATGCGCGAATACGCCTGGACGTGACGTACCGAGCCGTCCGGCATCAGCAGCCGGTAGCGGAACGAGACGGTCGACTCGCCGCGCTGGACTGCCTCGAGCGTTGCGCGCTGACCGAGCTCCACGTCCTCCGGATGCACCCACTTGAAGAAGTCCGCGCCCGTCTCGCGGGCGTAGTGGCGATTGGCGGACTCTCCCGGCAGGCGATTGTCGTCCCACGTGATCGAATTGGTCTTCCAGTCGAACTCCCAGACGTAGATGCCCGCGGCCTGGGTCGCGATGCTGAGCCGCTCGAGCAGCGCGCGCTGTCTCTCCGACTGCTGGCGCAGCCGTTCCGCCGCCTCCATTTTCCGCGTGACGTCACGGCCGACTCCGAGCACGCGCGAGAGCCTGCCCGCCGCGTCGTACTGCAGACGGGCGTGCAGCTCGAAGTGCCGGATCGAACCATCGGGCTGCGGAATCCGGACCGAACCCTTCAGCGTCTCGGAGCGCTCCGCGATCGCGGACTCGAGGAGCTTCTGCAGAGAGGCGAGATCTTCGGGATCCGGCGTGCCCGGATCCGCTCCATCGTCCGTCCAGCGGAAGTTCCCTTCTGCATCGATGTGCCAGAAGGAGAGATCGGCTGCCTCCATTGCGAGTCGCAGCCGTTCGTGCAACCCGGATCGATCCGCGCCCCCTTTGGGCATTCCGGCCTCGTCAGCCGCTCCCATCGCGGAAATCCTCCAGTCGAGAAGGGAATCACGTGCGGCGGACGCACGTGTCGAGGAACTTCGTGATCCCGATTTCGTTATGTACGCCCGTGCGGCACCGCGGTTCGCGGCGGCAGTTCACAGTTCGTGCGCACCGCGAAAAAAAGCGCGAACGGAAGCGATCGCGGTGCCGTGAAGAGCTGGCTTCGGGGGCGCGGTGATCACTCGAAGATTTCCGTGGACGCGAGCGGCTCGACTCGGTGAACGTCTCGGTTGCCGGATCGAAGAGAAACGTCGTCGTCGGCAGAGTCCCCGACGCATCCTCGCCGCCGACGATGAGCACGCGGCCATCGTCGATTGCGACGGCGGCGTGACCCGCGCGCCGGAAAGGCATGTCGATGGCGCGCAGACGCTCGCGGTAGCGCACGGGGACATCGAGGCGCCGATCGACGCTCCGGCTGCCGTCCGTCATGATCAGCCGGTAGCTCGTGTCCCGAACGAGAGGAGGCGTCGTCAGCGACTGACCGCTCGTCACCGGGACGTTTCCGGGCTCCAGGCGTCCCGTGCCGCCCGTGAACTCGACGCTCAGCGTCGCGGTTTCACCGACGAAGTACTCCTGGCGGTCGGCGCTGAACCGGGTGATCACCGGGCCCGGCGGCCCGACGTCGGGTTCTTCACTCCCGCCCCCGCCGCCGCAGGCGGCCGCCATGAGCGCCAGCAGTATTCCGGCTGCAGCTCGCCACGATCCGCGGCCGGCCGCCCTTCCGACGAATTTCCGGTTCGTGTGTTACTCCCACGCCTGCGCTCTTGCGGTTCACGTTCACGAGACTCGAGCGTGTCCATACAAGCGCAAACGACCACGGAACCGGCTCATCGAGTCTGAAGCACGGCATGGCTCTCGTGCCGCGCGGGCCTTGCGCCATTCCTGCAGCCAGCACAGCAACCCCGGGAAGGCGGCAACGTGGCGGGGATGACCAGGGAATGCCGAATGGCGCGCCTGGAGGGATTCAAACCCCCGACCCTCGGTTCCGAAGACCGATGCTCTATTCGCTGAGCTACAGGCGCGCCGGAGAGTGCTCCAGGCGGCAACTATACTCGAAACGCGCCGCAGAACCGGCAACGCCTGCCTTCGAGCCCGCGCGCGACACTCCGTGTGCTGCGCAGCTGCGGTGCCTGCAGGGCCCGAGACGCGGCTGCGGTAGCCCCCATGTCCGGGCAGCACTTAAGATAGGCCCGGTTGGCCTTGCGGCCGGAGGGGAAAGAGCATGAGATCGCTTCAGTTCGTTGCAGTCGCCGCACTGCTCGCAGCCGGACCCGTCCACGCGGCGTGCACGTATCCGAAGGCGCCCGACAGGATTCCGGACGGCTCGACCGCGACGCGTGAGGAAATGCTGGCCGCGCAGAAGGCCGTCAAGGCATACAACGAGGAGATGAACACGTACCTCGAGTGCCTGAAGTCCGAGTACGAAGACATGCTCGCGCGGGAAGGTGCGAACCTGACGGAGGAGCGGAAGCAGGATCTGGAGCGGATGCAGGTGCAGAGGCACAACGCCGCCATCGACGAGCTGCAGTCCGTCGCCGATCGCTTCAACGAGCAGGTCCGGGTCTTCAAGGCCAGGAACGACAACAAGAAGAAATAGTCTCTATCGATCCCGCTGCGGCGCCGCCGTGCGCCGCAGCCTTTCACTCCATCGCCCTTTCACGGGCCCGCCATGCTGACGCCGGCCGAAGCTGACAAGCTCATTGCACAGCATCTTCCCTGTCTGCCGATCGAATCGCTCCCGATCGCGCAGGCAGCCGGCGCGGTGCTGCGCGAGAACGTCTATGCGGAGCGCGATCAGCCGCCGTTCGACCGCGTGGCGATGGATGGCATCGCGCTCGACAGCAGCGCGTGGCGCGCCGGTGTCCGTCGCCTTCGCATCCAGGGGGTACAGGCCGCCGGCGATCCGCCGCTCACGCTCGAGGCGCGCGATGCGTGCATCGAAGTGATGACCGGGGCGATGCTGCCTCACGGCTGTGACGCCGTGGTGCCGGTCGAGCAGATCGAGACGAAGGACGGCGTGGCGAGCATTCAGTCGGACGTCGTCGAGCCGTGGCAGAACGTGCATCGTCGCGGCAGCGACAGCCGGCAGGGCGCGCTGCTCCTGTCGGCCGGCACCCGACTGTCGCCGCCCGAGATCGCGATCGCCGCCTCGGCAGGCATGCCCCGCATCCGGGTGAGCGGGCAGCCGGCGGTCGTCGTCGTCTCGAGCGGCAACGAGCTCGTCGAGCCCGGCGAGCCGATCCTGCCTCACCAGGTGCGGCGCTCGAACGCGTACGCCGTCGTGGCGGCGCTGCGTCGCCATGGATTCCAGCGCGTGGCCGACGATCACGTGCCCGACGACGCTGCGGTGATCCGCAGCCGCCTCGAGTTCCACCTGCACACCCACGACGTGCTGATCCTGAGCGGCGGCGTGTCGATGGGTCGCTTCGATCTGATCCCGAAAGTGCTCGAGGAGCTCGGGGTGCGCGTCGTGTTCCACAAGATCGCGCAGCGCCCCGGCAAGCCGCTGTGGTTCGGCGTCTCGCAGGGCGGTCCGGCCGTGTTCGCCCTGCCCGGCAATCCGGTTTCCACGCTCGTGTGCCTGGCACGCTACGTGGTGCCGGCGCTGTTCGCGGCGATGGGTCAGAAGCCGACGCCGCCCGAGAAGATCGCGCTCGCCGACGCAGCCACGGTCAGCGCACCGCTCACGACCTTCCTTCCCGTGCGCCTCGAGACCGACGACTGGGGGAGAGCCTGGGCGATACCCTGTCCGACGAACGGGTCCGGCGACTTCACGTCACTTGCGGGAACCCACGGATTCGTCGAGCTTCCGCCCGGACCGAACACCTATCCCAAGGGTTTCGTCACACGCCTGCACCGCTGGTAGTAAGCTCTCTCCTGCCATGACCGATGTCCTCGTTCCTCTCTCCCGCCTGCGGTCGCCGCGCGACACGCTCGGCCGTCCGATCCGGGATCTGCGGATCTCGGTCATGGACCGCTGCAACTTCCGGTGTCCCTACTGCATGCCGCGGGACACCTTCCACGACGGCTACCGTTTCCTCAAGACGAGCGAGAGGCTCAGCTTCGACGAGATCGTGCGCCTCACGCGTCTCTTCGTGCACCTCGGGGTGCGCAAGATCCGCCTGACGGGAGGCGAGCCGCTGCTGCGCGCGAATCTGCCCGATCTCATCGGCGATCTGACGAGCATCCCCGGCATCGAGGACGTCGCGCTCACGACGAACGGCGTGCTCCTCGCGAGACATGCCGCCGAGCTCAAGGCCGCAGGCTTGAACCGCATCACGGTGAGTCTCGACAGTCTCGATCCGGCCATCTTCTCGAGGATGAGCGGCGGCTTCGGAGGGCTCGACGACGTGCTCGACGGCATCGAGCACGCCCGCAGCGCGGGGCTCGTTCCCATCAAGATCAACACGGTCGTCCAGCGCGGCGTGAACGACCACACGGTGCTCGATCTGCTGGAGCGTTTCCGTGGCACGGGCGTGATCGTGCGCTTCATCGAGTACATGGACGTCGGCAACCGCAACGACTGGCGGCCCGACCTCGTCGTGCCTTCGGCCGAGCTTGCGGCGCGAATCTCGGAGCGCTGGCCTCTCGTGCCGCTCGAGAGCAACTACCCCGGCGAGGTCGCGAAGCGCTACGCCTTCGCGGACGGCCAGGGTGAGATCGGCTTCATTTCGTCGGTGTCGCAGCCCTTCTGCGGCGACTGCTCGCGGGCGCGCCTCTCCTCCGACGGCGTGCTCTACACGTGCCTCTTCGCGACGCACGGCACGAACCTGCGCGACGTGGTGCGCGCCGGAGCGAGCGACGATGAGCTGCTCGAGCTCATCGAGCGCGTGTGGACGGCGCGCGCCGACCGCTACAGCGAGCTGCGCGCGCAGATCCGCAGCTCGCAGGCGTCGCAGTCCAAGGTCGAGATGTTCTACATCGGCGGCTGACGACGTGCGCAGCTCACGAACCCGCAGCTCGCGAAGCACGGCGCGCCGTGCGCCGGGGAATCCGCAGCAGGACCGGCTCACGCATCTCGACGCACAGAACCGCCCGACGATGGTGGACGTCGGCGCCAAGGAGGTCACGCGCCGCGTGGCGGTGGCCGAAGCGACGATCCGTCTGCCGCGCAACGTCGCGCTCGCCCTGCGTCGGACCGGACACAAGACGAAGAAGGGACCGGTCTTCGACACCGCCATCGTCGCCGGCGTCATGGCGGCGAAGCGCACCCATGAGCTGATTCCCTTCTGTCACCCCCTGCCGCTCGACAACTGCAGCGTCGAGATCGAAGCCGCGCGGGGCGGCACCATCCGGGTGGTGTGCCGCGTCGCCGTGCAGCACCGCACGGGCGTCGAGATGGAGGCGCTGACCGGAGCCTCCGTCGCCGCGCTCACGGTGTACGACATGTGCAAGGCCCTCTCCCACGACATCGAGATCACGGCGGTGCGGCTCCTCGAGAAAACCGGCGGAAAGCGGGACTTCCGCCGCGGTTCGCGCTCGGCCCGCCGCAGGGCTTAGAATCCCGTTTTCAATGACTGCACCGATCTACGGCCTCGTGCTGGCCGGCGGCCGCAGCACGCGCATGCGACGCGACAAGGCCGCACTCGTCTACCAGGGACGCACGCAGCTCGAGCGGGCCATGGAGCTGCTCGCGCCTCACGTCGAGCGTGCCTTCGTGTCCGTGCGACCCGATCAGGCGCAGGACCCGGTGCGCGCCCGCTTCCCGCAGATCGTCGACCGGCACGAGAACCTCGGCCCGATCGCGGGGATCATGGCGGCGCAGGAGGAGCATCCCCACGCCGCCTGGCTGGTCGTCGCCTGCGATCTGCCGCTCCTCGATGCGGCAACGCTCGAGCATCTGGTGCGCTCGCGCCGGCCCGAGAAGCTCGCGACGGCGTACCGCTCGAGCCGCGACGGGCTGCCCGAGCCGCTGTGCGCGATCTACGAGCCGGCGAGCCGCGAGGCAATCGCGGCGTACGTCGCCGGCGGCAAGCAGTGTCCGCGCAAGTTCCTGATCAATTCGGACGTGGAGCTGCTCGATGAGCCGAATCCGCGCGCGCTCGACAACGTGAACACGCCGGAGGAGTATCGATCCGTCATGACGAGTCTCAAGGACGAAACCGCGCCGACCGCGCGGCGCATCAGGGTCCAGTACTACGCGCTGCTGCGCGAGCAGGCGGGGCGCAGTGAGGAGTCGATCGTGACGCACGCGCGCACGCCTCGCGAGCTGTACGAGGAGCTGAAGGCGCGCTATCCGTTCACGCTCGCCCCGGAGATGCTGCGCGTCGCCGTCAACGAGGAGTTCGGCGACTGGTCACAGCCGCTCGCCGAAGGCGACGCCATCGTGTTCATCCCGCCGGTCGCAGGCGGCTGAGAAACGCCTGCCGGACCGCGGAGCACGCCATGGGCACCTTCCGTTTCAGCCGCACTCCGATCGATGTCGCCCCCCTGAGGGCCGAGCTCGCCGATCCGGTGTGCGGAGGCTACGCGTCCTTCGAAGGCTGGGTGCGCAATCACAACGAAGGCCAGCGCGTGCTCCATCTCGAGTACGAGGCCTTCGAGCCGCTCGCGATCAAGGAAGGCGAGCGGATCATCGCCGAAGCGATGGCGCGCTTCGGCGTCGAGCGCGCCGCGTGCGTCCACCGCGTCGGCGATCTCGCGATCGGCGAGCTCGCGGTGTGGGTCGGCGTGAGCGCCCGGCACCGCGACGAGGCCTTCAGGGCCTGCCGCTACATCATCGACGAGGTCAAGCACCGCGTCCCGATCTGGAAGAAGGAGCACTACGAGAACGGCGACTCGGGGTGGGTGAACTGTGAGCGCTGCGCGGCCGCGCCGCACGCGCACGACGATCACCACGCTGAGCACGATCACGCCGCTCACGCGCGACACGTTCATGGCGCTGCGCACGCGCACGTCGGCGCACTGGTGCCGGACTATTCGCGGCAGATGGCGCTCAGGGAAGTCGGCCCTGCCGGACAGGCGCGCCTCAGAGCCGCGCGCGTGCTCGTCGTCGGCGCAGGCGGTCTCGGCGTGCCGGTGCTCACGTATCTCGCCGGCGCCGGCGTCGGGCGCATCGGCATCGTCGACGCGGACCGGCTCGAGCCGTCGAATCTCCACCGCCAGACGCTCTACGCGCTCGCGGACGTCGGCAAGCCCAAAGCCGAGCTCGCCGCGGAGCGACTGCGGGCGCTCAATCCCGACGTCGACGTGCACGCCTACGTCCTGCGGCTCGACCGCGACAAGGGCGCCGAGCTCATCCGTCAGTACGATCTCGTCGTCGACTGCACGGACAACTTCACGACGAAGTTCCTGATCAACGATCTCTGCGTGCAGCTCGGCCGCCCGGCGGTGCTGTCGAGCGTGTATCAGTACGAAGGTCAGATCCAGGCGGTGCGGCCGGAGCGCGGCAGCGCCTGCCTGCGCTGCGTGTGGCCCGATGCGACGCCCGACGGAATCGTCGGCAACTGCGCCGAGGCCGGCGTGCTCGGCCCGGTCCCGGGCGTCTTCGGCAGTCTCCAGGCGCTCGAGGCGCTCAAGATCCTGCTCGATCTTCCGGGCCAGCTTCGCGACGAGGTTCTGGTCATCGACCTCGGGAGCCTCGCCGTCTCGCGCGTCCGCGCGCGCCGCGCCCCGGAGTGCGGCAATGGAACGTGCGTGCGTGCGGCGGCTGCGCTCGCCCGTGAGCCCATCGCGGACGCGGATCTCGAGATCGCGTTCGATACGCTCGACGACGCGCTCAAGGCAGGCTACGAGATCGTCGACGTGCGAGAGGCGCGCGAGCTCGCGGAGCTGCCGACGCCGGCAGCGCGCTCACGCAATGTGCCGCTCGCCGAGATCCTCTACGGCGAGCCCCGGCTCGCGCCCGACGCGAAGATCCTGCTCGTCTGCGCGAGCGGCAAGCGGAGCCTCGCCGCTGCGAAGGAGCTGCGCCGCCGCGGCTTCCCCTCGGCGTACTCCCTGCGCGGCGGCGTCTCCGGTCTCGCGCGCCGCACCGTGACCTGAGCAGCCGCATTGTCTGCGATGCCGGCGTCGATCGGTTCGCGGCTGCGGCACATCCTCATCGCGACGGCGTGCGGACTGCTCCTGAGTCCCGCGAACGCCGAGGAATCGGACACTCCCCTGCTCGATTCCGCCGCCACCTTGAGCTACGCGTCGATGCCTCAGGAGGAGGCACTGCGCGAGCGGCTCGCGCAGGCCGCCCGTGCGCTCGAGCAGAATCCCCCGCCCGAGGAGAACTGCGCCCGCACGCTCGGCGCCGCACGGTTCAGCGAGCTGCTCGATACCCTCGGTGCGGCGCAGGCGGCGCTCGGCGACCACGAAGCGGCAGCGGACGCTTTCGAGCGGTCCATCGCGTGCAGCCCGCGCGCACCGTATCTGCATGCCGAGCTCGCTCGGGCGCTCATGAATCTCGGACGGCATGAGGAAGCGCGCGCAGCGGCGCGTCGGGCGCTCGACATCGAGCCCGGCCACCCGGGCGCCACGTCGATCATCGCGCGGCTCGACTTCATCGAGGAACGCTGGCCCGACGCCATCGAGCGGCTGGGCACCGTCGCTCTCTCGGACGAGGATCCGGTCCGTGCGACGTACTGGATGTGCCTGCACTGGATCGCGCAGATGCGCTCAGGGGTCCGCGAGCCGGTGACCATCGACCGGGAGCCCGTCGAGGACTGGCCGTTGCCGATCCTGGAGCTCCTGCGCGGCGAGCGCTCCGAGCAGGAGCTGCTCGAAACGCTGCAGGAGGAAAACACCGAGCCGCGCCGCCGCGAGCTGCTCACGGAAGCTCTGTTCTACGTCGGTCAGCAGCGCCTCGCCTCCGGGGACGCGGAAACGGCGCGGCGCTACTTCGCCGCGGCGGTCAATCTCAAGGTGCTGTACTTCGTCGAGCACCAGATGGCGCTCGCGGAGCTCGCGAAGCTCCGCTGACCGTGCGCCACGGTGCGCGGCGCTCAGGGACGGACCTGTCCCGAGCCGCGGACTACGTACTTGTAGCTCGTGAGCTGCTCGAGACCGACCGGACCGCGGGCATGGAACCGATCGGTCGAGATGCCGATCTCGGCGCCCATGCCGAACTCCCCGCCGTCCGCGAACTGGGTCGAGGCGTTGTGGAGCACGATGGCGCTGTCGACCCGCTGCAGGAAGCGCTCGGCCGTCGCCTCGTTGTCGGTGACGATCGACTCCGTGTGCGCGGAACCATAGCGGGCGATGTGCTCGATGGCGCCGTCGACGCCGTCCACGACGCGCGCCGAGATGATCGAGTCGAGGTACTCCGTGTACCAGTCGTCCTCGGTCGCAGGACGCACCCGCGGATCCACCTTCTGCACGGTCTCGTCTCCGCGCACCTCGCAGCCAGCGTCGAGGAGCGCGCGCACGATCGGACCGAGATGCGTGTCGGCACAGGCGCGGTCGACGAGCAGCGTCTCGGCCGCACCGCAGATACCCGTCCGCCGCAGCTTCGCGTTGAGCACGATCTCCTTCGCCATGCGGACGTCGGCATCGCGATCGACGTACACGTGGCAGTTGCCCTCGAGATGCCCGATGACCGGAACGCGCGCCTCGCGCTGCACGCGCTCCACGAGACTCTTGCCGCCGCGCGGCACGAGCACGTCGAGGTAATCGGTCATGCCGGCGAGCATGTAGCCGACCGCCGCGCGGTCCGTCGTGGGAACGAGCTGGATGCACGCTTCCGGCAGTCCGGCGCTGCGCAGCCCTTCCACCAGGCAGGCGTGGATCGCGCGGCTCGAGTGCTGACTCTCCGAGCCGCCGCGCAGGATGACGGCATTGCCCGACTTGAGGCACAGCGCGCCCGCGTCGGCGGTCACGTTCGGCCGGCTCTCGTAGATGATGCCGATCACGCCGAGCGGCACCCGCACGCGCTGGATCCTGAGGCCGTTCGGGCGCTCCCATTCGGCGATCACGGTGCCGATCGGATCGGGCAGCGCGATGATGTCCTCGATGCCGCGCGCCATCGCCTCGATGCGCTTGTCGTCGAGCAGCAGGCGATCGAGCATGGCGCTCGAGAGACCTTTCGCGCGCGCCGCCTCCATGTCCTCGGCATTCGCCGCGAGGATCTCCTCGCGCCGGGCGCGGATGGCGTCCGCCGCCGCGCGCAGGGCGGCGTTCTTCTGCTCCGTCGTGGCGAGCGCGAGGACGGCGGCCGCATCGACCGCAGCCTTGCCGAGGCTCTCCATGAGCGCGCCGATGCTCGAGGAGCCTTCGGTCTGCGCCGTCTGCAGCTCCGTTCCGGTTGCGCTCATCTCACGGCCTCCGCGGTCTCGGGAGCGGCGGCAGCGAGCACGTCGGGTCTCAGCACGACCATATCGTCGCGATGAATCATCTCGTCACGTCCACGGAATCCCAGAATGCTTTCGATCTCGGAAGTGCGGCGGCCCATGATCCGCGCCGCATCCGTATCCGAGTAGGCGATGATGCCGCGCGCGACCTCGGTGCCGTCGGGCGCGAGCACGCTCACCGTGTCGCCTCGCTCGAAGCGGCCGCGCGCGCCGATCACGCCTGCCGGAAGGAGGCTCCGTCCTTCGCGCAGCGCGCGCAGCGCGCCCGCATCGATCTGCACCGCGCCGGCAGGCCGCAGCGTACCCGCGATCCACTGCTTGCGGGCGGCGACGGGCGTCGCGCTCGGCACGAACCACGTGCAGCGCGCACCTTCCTCGATGCGCCGCAGAGGATGCCGATGATGTCCCGCGGCGATGCACATGTGACAGCCGGCGGCGACGGCGATCTTCGCGGCGAGGATCTTGGTCGCCATGCCGCCGGAGCCGACCTCGGACTGCGAGCGCCCGGCCATGGCCTCGATCTCGGGCGTGATCTGCAGCACGCGCTCGATGAACTGCGCGTTCGCATCGCGGTTCGGATCGGCGGTGAAGAGGCCTTCGACGTCCGACAGGAGCACGAGGCAGTCCGCGCTCGTCATCTGCGCGACGCGTGCCGCCAGGCGATCGTTGTCGCCGTAGCGGATCTCCGCGGTGGCGACCGTGTCGTTCTCGTTGATGACCGGCAGCGCACCGAGAGAGAGCAGGGATTCGAGCGTCGCGCGCGCGTTGAGATAGCGCCGCCGCTGCTCGCTGTCCTCCAGCGTGAGGAGGATCTGCGCGACGGTGATGTCGTGATGCTCCAGCAGCTCCTTGTAGGCATGCGCGAGCCGGATCTGACCGACGGCCGCCGCGGCCTGACTCTCTTCGAGCCGCAGAGGACCGCGCGGCAGACGGAGCTGCCGCCGCCCCAGCGCGATCGCGCCCGAGGAGACGAGGATCACCTGCTGACCGCGCTTGCGCAGCCGCACGAGGTCCTCGATCAGCGTCTCGAGCCAGCTCCGGTTCAGCCGGCCGCTCTCCTGGTCGACGAGCAGCGCGGAGCCGACCTTGACGACGACGCGTCGTGCCTTATCGAGCGGCGAGCTTACGGTGGAGCGCCTGGGTGACATAGGTCGGAAAACTATACGGGATGGGCGCGTGTGCTGCGACTTCGCTGCTCGGCTGAGCGGCCCGGAACACGCTCGCGGTGCCGGGATGCACGGGTCTCGTTGCTTGGCACGCGGACGCGCCCTTAAACTCGCGCGGCAAACCCGATCCTTCGAGGAACCCCACGGTGAGCAGAGATTACGAACCCACGCCCGGCCAGTGGTACCAGAACCTGGAAGAAGAAGAGACGTTCCGAGTGCTGTCGGTCGATGAGGATTCGGAGCTCATCCAGATCGAGTATCTCGACGGGGACATCGAGGAGATCGACCTCGAGACCTGGCACGAGATGGATCTCGAGCTGACCGAGGAGCCGGAAGGCTGGTCCGAGGCCGACGAGGACGAGGACGAAGACGATTTCGACGAGGACTGGGACGAGGACGAAGACGAGGACGACGACTGGGACGAGGACGACGACTACGACGACGATCGGGACGACTACTGATCCGTGCGTGCGCGTCCTCACCCGCGGCGTTTTCTGAGCTTCCTCACCAGGTCCAGCATCTCGAGCGGCTCCACGGGCTTGAGCAGGTGCCCGTCGAATCCGGCGGCGAGCGCCTGCTCGACGTCGCGCGGCTGTCCCCAGCCGGTCAGCGCGATGAGCACCATGTTCTTGCCCCAATCCTGCTCACGGATGCGCCGCGCCGCGTCGTATCCGTTGAGCGTGGGCATGGTGATGTCCATGAGGATGACGTCGGGTCTGAACTCGGCTGCGACCCGCACCGCCTCGAGTCCGTCGAGTGCCGTGCGCGTCTCCGCGCCGTAGAGCTCGCAGACCATGGCGAGGCTCGCTGCCGCATCCTGAACGTCGTCGACGACGAGGACCCGTCCCTGCAGCTCGGGTTCCTCTGAGCTCAATTCCACACTCCTCCCGATCGGCACCCGCTGCACGCCTCGAAAGGTGCGCATACGGCAAGCCTGTGCCTGGACGGGTGATATAGCACTGCAGCACGACGGCTGTCTGTCCGCCAGCTGACATAAGCTCCGGCGCGGCCTGCACCGGCCCATGCCGGGGATGTACGGGTACCGGCGCGGCTCAGCCCCGCGCCCGCAGCTCGTCGAGCAGGCTCGCCAGAGCGTCCGCCTCGACGGGTTTGAAGAGCCGTGCGTCGAAGCCCGCTGCAGCGGGCGAGGTGGCGTCGCGCTGTCCCTTCCATTCCGAGACGGCGATGAGAAGGGCATCCTGGAGTGCGGACCGGATCCGCCGCGCCGCTTTGCAGGCTTCCGCGTTCAACGCGGAGACGTCGACCAGTACGGCGTCGGGTCGAAAGTCCGCGGCGACGCGCGCCGCTTCGGCCGCACTCGCGGCCGTGCGCGTTTCTGCACCGTAGAGCTGACAGAGAACCGACAGTGCGGCGTCCGCCCTTGTGTTGTCCTCGACCACGAGAATCCGGCCCGACAGGCCGTTTCGACCCTTGCGCGACACAATCCCCCCGTTTCGACCGGTCCGCGCGGTGCGAACGCGCGCCGGGTGCAAGCGACCGCCAGTTGTATAGCATTCGCGATGCGGCCCGTCTCCCCGGAAGCGGATCCGTCCGTCCGGGCGTGCCGCTTGCTCAACTCTGTCGGGGCTCGGCACGATCTGCAAATGGACAAGGCCAGGCTGCGCGCTTCCGCCACACGAACGGAATCGAGCGGTAACTGGTTGCTCGACGCGATGCTGCGCGAGGACCGGACGCTGTACGGGGCGCTCGAGCCGGTGGTGCACGCAACGGGCGATGCGCTCTACCGGCAGGACGACTCGCTGACGCACGTCTACTTTCCCGTCACGGGCGCCCTCTCGCTCGTCGTCCACATGCGCAACGGCAAGGCGGCCGAGGTCGCCACGGTGGGCAACGAGGGATTCGTCGGCCTGCACGCCTTCTTCGGGAGCGGGATCGTGCCGCACTCGGTGCTCCAGCAGGCGCCGGGTACTTCACTGCGGCTCACGGTGCGCCGTTTCGCCGACGCCGTACGGCGCCACGCGGGAGTGCAGCGCCTGATCGACTGCTACGCGGCCTACATGCTGCGCTTCGCCGAGCAGTCCGCCGCGTGCGCGACTCTTCATCCGATGCTGGCGCGCGCCTGCCGCTACCTACTCGTCGCTCACGACCGGGCGGGCGGCCGCGAGTTCTTCCTCACCCACGCCATGCTCTCGGAGATGCTGGGCGTGCGCCGGCCGTCGGTGAGCGAGGTGGCCGCGCGTCTCGCGCGGGTCGGCCTGATCGAGTACAGCCGCGGCATCGTGTCGGTGAAGGACCGCCGCAAGCTCGAGGCGGCGACCTGCGAGTGCTACCACGCGATGCAGTCCTTCTACCAGCGAATGCTCGGCAGAATCACGGGAGCCGGCTGCGGCGGTCCGGTCCGGAACCGCGGCGCAAGCCCTTGAAAGGCGAGAGCCTGGCCTTACAGTGGCAGCTATGCCGCAGGCCCGGTAGAGTGCGGCCGAAACCCCGCACCGCGCGCCCTGTCGAAGGCGGTGCCGGGTACGGCAAACGGTGTCATCGAGTGGAGTTCGAAGCCCGACAATGAAGCGCGTTGTTCTGTTCCTCGCTACCAACCTGGCGATCATCGTCGTCCTGTCGGTCGTCGCCCGACTGTTGGGGCTGGATGCGTACCTCGAGGCGCAGGGTGGGAGCCTGACCGGCCTGCTCGTCTTCGCCGCCTTCTTCGGCTTCTCCGGCTCGCTGATCTCGCTCGCCATGTCGAAGTGGATGGCCAAGCGCGCCATGGGCGTGCGGGTCATCGAGCAGCCGACGAACGCCACCGAGCAGTGGCTCGTCGAAACCGTGCGCCGTCAGGCGCAGGCGGCGGGCATCGGCATGCCCGAGGTCGGCATCTTCGACTCTCCGGAACCCAATGCCTTCGCGACGGGCGCACGCCGTGACAATGCCCTGGTCGCGGTGAGCACTGGCCTCCTCCGCCGCATGAACGAGAAGGAAGTCGAGGCGGTGCTGGGCCACGAGGTGAGCCACATCGCGAACGGCGACATGGTGACTCTCACGCTGATCCAGGGCGTCGTGAACACCTTCGTGATCTTCTTCGCCCGGATCATCGGCACCGTCGTCGACCGCGCCATATTCCGCTCGGAGGACGGACGCGGCCCCGGCTACTTCATCGCCGTGATCTTCGCCGAGATCGTCCTCGGCATCCTCGCCAGCATCATCGTGCTGTGGTTCTCGCGGCAGCGTGAGTTCCGCGCCGACCGCGGCGGTGCGCGCCTGGCGGGTCGCGAGAACATGATCAGCGCGCTCGAGCGGCTGCGTGCCACGCACCAGCCGCTGCCGCAGCAGTTCGCCGCGTTCGGCATCGCCTCGGGCAGCGTCGCCGGCGGTCTGCGGCGCCTCTTCATGAGCCATCCGCCGCTCGAGGAGCGTATCGCCGCGCTGCGCACTGCGCCGATGCTCTGAAGCACGGACGCGAGCCTGCCTCCATGACCATGCAGATCGCCGCGGACCGGCCAGCCGGTCCGCGGCAACGCATTGCCGATTTCATCGAATCACCGCGCATCCAGCGGCTGATCATCACACTCATCCTGCTGAACGCCCTCCTGCTCGGGCTCGAGACCTTCCCGTCGGTGATGGCGCGCGCAGGTGCGTGGCTCGATCACGCCGACCAGGTGCTGCTCACGGTGTTCGTCCTGGAGCTGCTGCTCAAGCTCGTCGGTCAGGGCTGGCGGTTCTTCAGGAACGGATGGAACGTGTTCGACGCGATCGTGGTCGGCATCGCACTGCTGCCGTCCTCGGGAGCGTTCTCGGTGCTGCGCGCGCTGCGGGTGCTGCGCGTGCTGCGCCTCGTCTCGGCGGTGCCGCGCATGCGCTTCGTGGTCGAGTCGCTCGTGCGCTCCCTGCCGGGGCTCGGCTCGATCGGGTGCCTGCTGCTCCTGTTCTTCTACGTTTACGCCGTGATGGCGACGAAGCTGTACGGCGAGCGCTTCCCCGAGTGGTTCGGCGATCTGTGGAGCTCGATGTTCTCGCTGTTCCAGATCATGACGCTCGAGGGCTGGGCGGAGATCGCGCGCGAGGTCATGGCCGTGTCCCCGTGGGCATGGCTGTTCTTCCTGGTGTTCATCCTGATCGGTACGTTCACCGTCCTGAACCTGTTCATCGCGGTGATCGTGAACGCCATGCAGGAGCCCCATACACCGGTCGAGCACAAAGCGGTAGCCTCGGCGGATGACGTGGCCGCCCTGCGCGAGGAAATCGCCGCGCTGCGGCGCACTCTGGAACGCGATGGAAGGACATGAGCTCTGACGTGCGCACCGCGCTCACGGCGCTGCTCGGAGAGGACGCGGTGCTCACCGCGGCGGCCGACGTGGAGCCCTTTCTCACGGATCACCGGCGGCTGTACCGCGGCAGCGCGCTGGCGGTCGTGCAGCCGCGCTCGGTGGAGCAGGTCTCGAAGCTCCTCGCCTTCTGCAACGAGCGCCGCATCCCGGTGGTGCCTCACGGCGGGAACACGGGCTACGTCGGCGGCGCTACACCGGACGAATCGGGAACGCAGCTCGTCCTGTCCATGCGGCGGATGAACCGCATCCGTTCGGTGGACCCTCTCAACTACTCGCTGATCGCCGAAGCCGGCTGCATTCTCGCCGACGTCCAGCGCGCGGCCGACGCGGTCGAGCGCTTCTTCCCGTTGAGCCTCGGCGCGGAAGGAAGCTGCCAGATCGGCGGCAACCTCTCGACCAATGCGGGCGGCGTGAACGTCCTGCGCTACGGCATGATGCGCGACCTCGTGCTCGGGCTCGAAGTCGTGCTCGCCGACGGCCGCGTGCTCTCCTCTCTCACGAGCCTGCGCAAGGACAACACGGGCTACGACGTGAAGTCGCTGTTCCTCGGCGCCGAAGGCACGCTCGGCGTGATCACCGCCGCGAGCCTCAAGCTCTTTCCGAAGATCCGCGCGACGGCGACCGCCTTCGTCGCGGTGGCCGACGTGCAGTCCGCGGTCGATCTGCTGAGCGCGCTGCGCGAGGCGAGCGGCGACCGCGTGAGCTCCTTCGAGCTCGTGCCGCGCATCGCCATCGAGCTCACCACGCGGCACATTCCAGGTGTCACGGATCCGCTCGACGATCCCTACGAGTGGTACGTGCTGTGCGAGCTCAGCTCGGCGCGCGCCGGCGAGCCGCTCGATGCGCTGCTGCAGGAGACTCTCGCCGATGCGCTCGAGCGCGGCATCGTGCTCGACGCGGTGATCGCGCAGAGCGAGCGCGACCGCGCGGCATTCTGGCGTCTGCGCGAGCACATCCCGGAGGCACAGCGCATCGACGGCGCGAGTCTGAAGCACGACATCTCGGTGCCGGTGGCATCGCTCCCGAAGTTCGTCGCGCGCGCCGCGGAGTGGGTGAAGGACAACGTCCCCGAAGGGCGCCTCGTGGCATACGGCCACGTGGGCGACGGCAATCTGCATTTCAATCTCAACCAGGCACCGGGCGCCGATCGCGAGGCGTTCCTCGCCCGTGAGCCGCACGTGAAGCGCGCCGTGCACGACCTCGTGCACGAGTTCGGCGGCAGCTTCAGCGCCGAGCACGGCATCGGGCGGCTCAAGGTGGGGGAGCTCGAACGCTATGCGCCGGCCGTAGAGCTCGAGCTCATGCGCGCGATCAAGCGCGCGCTCGATCCGAACGGCATTCTCAATCCGGGCAAGGTCCTGCGCATGTCTTCCGCTTCCGGGACTCTTGCGCCGCCGGCGTCGGGAGCCTGAGCACCGGCTGCGGGTGAGGCACACGGCGCGACCCGCTAAGCTTGTGCGATCCGGATCGCGGGGAGATACGCATGACACTGAGCAGAGCTCTGGTGCTCGCACTCGCGCTCTCAGCAGGAATCGCAGGCTGCAGCGAGAAGCCTGAATCGGCTGCACCTGCACGCGAGGCCGCACCGTCTCCTGCCGACGGCGCACCGCGCATCGCCAACTCCGCCGACGGCGTGCACATCGAGTATCGCGTGTACGGCCGGGGCGATCCTGCCGTCGTGCTGGTCCACTGCTGGTCGTGCGACTCGAACTACTGGCGTCAGCAGATCCCGCAGCTCTCGTCCCGGTACACCGTCGTCACCGTCGATCTGGCAGGACACGGTGCGTCGGGCCGCAATCGCACGCAGTGGACGATCGAGGGCTTCGGCGACGACGTCGCCGCAGTCGTGCGTCAGATCCGGAACCGGGACGTGGTGCTGGTCGGTCACGGCATGGGCGGTCCCGTCGCGCTCGAGGCGGTACGGCGCATCGGAGATCGCGTGATCGGAATCATCGGCGTCGATACGTTCAAGACCGCCGGGCTTCCGCCGGTGCCGCCTGCCGATCTCGAGAAGCAGCTCGCAGCCTTCCGCACCGACTTCATCGGCAACACCCGCCGGTACGTCTCGCAGTCCCTGTTTCCTCCGAATGCCGACCCCGCGCTCGTGCGCAAGACGGCGGACGATCTCTCGCTCGCCCCGCCGGAGATCGCGATCGCTTCGATCGCCGCCCTGAACGCGATGGACCTCGACGGCCTTCTCTCGCAGATGCGCATTCCCATCGTCGCGATCAACTCCGAGCACGGCGGACGGACGGACGAGGAGCGCATCCGCGCGATCGCACCCGGCTTCCGCGCGGTGGTGCTGCAGGGAACCGGACACTTTCCGATGCTGGAGGACCCCGAGCGATTCACGGCCGTGCTGCTCGAGCAGCTCGGCGAGCTGACGGGTCCGAACCGTGACTGAGCACACGACGCCTTCCGACCGCGGCGAGCGCCGCCTCGCCC
>QGVD01000067.1 GCA_003242685.1 Pseudomonadota bacterium
CGCGAGCCCGAGGAGAACCTCGCGCTCCTCGAGCGCCTTGCGCACGAGGGCGAACTGCCCGTGCTCGAGATAGCGCAGTCCGCCATGGATCAGCTTGGTGCTGGCCGACGACGTATGCGCGGCCAGATCGTGCTGCTCGCAGAGGATCACGGAGAGGCCGCGGCCGGCCGCATCGCGCGCGATGCCGGTGCCGTTGATGCCGCCGCCGACCACGAGCAGGTCGCAGCTCCCGACTTTCGTTGAGGGCGCCTGCGGCATCACGCCTCGATGCGGCGCGCATAGTGATCGGGATAGTCGTCCGTGAGCCCCTTGAAGCGCCGGTGGATCCACAGGTACTGATCGGGCACGCGGCGCACCTGCTCCTCGATCAGCCGGTTGAAGCGCGCCGCGTCCGCCGCAGGCGAATCGCTCGGGAAGTCCTCGAGCGGCGGATGGATCACGGCGCGGTAGCCGGCCGTGCCGGGCAGCCGCTCCTGGAAGTACGGCAGCACGACCGCGCCGGTCATGCGCGCGATGCGCGAGGTCGCGGTGTTCGTCGCCGCAGGAATGCCGAAGAGCGGCACCATCTCCGCGCCTTTCTTCCGGTAGCTCTGATCCGGCGCATACCAGACCGGCTCGTTGGCACGCAGCGCACTGATGAGCGTGCGGACGTCATCGCGCGGGATCGCGCGACGCGTGCGCCGCGCACGGTTGCGGTCGAGGAAGTAGGTGAGGAGCTCGTTGCGCGTGGGCCGGTACATGATGTTGAGCGGAACCGCGTCGGCGAGCACGCGCGCCCCGATCTCGAGCGTCGTGAAATGGGCGCTGAGCAGAATGGCGCCGCGCCCGCGCTCGAGCGCGCGCTCGAGATGCTCGAGGCCTTCGAGGCGAGCGAGGCGCGCGATCCGCTCGCGGGGCGCCCACCAGGAGAGCGCGGTCTCGAAGAGGGCGATGCCGAGGCTCTCGAAGTGCCGGGCGAGCAGCGCCTCACGCTCTTTGGCCCCAAGCTCGGGCAGGCACAGCTCGATGTTCCGCCGTGCCGTGTGCACGAAATCGAGCGGCAGGCGGCGCAGCACGCGCCCCAGGCCGCGGCCGAGCGCGAGCAGCCATGGAAAGGGCAGCAGCACCAGCGTACGCAGGATGGCGAGGCCCAGCCACGTGGGCCAGTAGCGAGGCAGGAACAGTCGCGCGTGCATCGGAGGCCATCTTGCCATGCGCACCGGAGCGGCCCAATGACGGACGGCGCACATTGCGGATGCCGCGAACGGACCGCTAAGCTCTCCCGCAGGACGCATCCGCGAAGTGGCCGGCCGGCCAGGCGGTGCGCATTCAGCTTCGTCTCGTCAGCCTCGAGAGCATGAGTGAATTCGAGCCCGGGCGGCTCGTCCGCCTCGCTCCGGGAGTGCACAGGCTCGTGGCGCCGAACGCCTCGCCCCTGACCGGTCCCGGAACGAACACCTTCCTGCTGGGCGAGCCTCCCACGGCCGTCATCGATCCGGGCCCAGCGGCGCCGGAGCATCTGGCCGCGATCCGGCAGGCGGCGCCGCGCCTCACGCACGTCTTCGTGACACATACGCATCCCGACCACTCGCCTGGGGCGCGGCCGCTCGCGGAAAGCTCGGGTGCGCTGCTCGTCGGCCTGCCTGCACCTCGAGGGGAGCACCAGGACGAGACCTTCGTGCCCGACGTGAAGCCGCAGCGGGATCAGTGCTTCGCGCTCGAGGGGCTGACACTGCGCGCCGTGGACACTCCGGGGCATGCGTCGAATCACGTCTGCTACGTGCTCGAGGAGCAGGGCCTGTTGTTCTCAGGCGATCACCTGCTCGACGGTGTCACGCCCGTGATCCCGCCGCCGGACGGCGACATGGCGGCCTATCTCGAATCCCTGCGGCGCCTCCGTGACTACCCGCTGCGCGCGATCGCACCGGGACACGGCCGGCTGCTCGGCGATCCGCTCGCGGTCATCGACGGCGTCATCGCTCACCGCCTGCGGCGCGAGGCGAAGGTTCTCGCCGCGCTCGAGCAGGCAGGGCGCGCCAGTCTCGATGCGCTCCTCGCGCTCGTGTACCAGGACAAGAACACGTGGCTGCACCGGCTGGCCCGCTCCTCGCTCGAGGCGCACCTCATCAAGCTCGAAAGGGAAGGCCGCTGCATGCGTGACGGAGATCTGTGGACGGTATGTCGCGCGTGAGCGGGCGGTCGGGGCGATCGCCGCCCTCGATCTCGGAGCGTCCGTCGCCGTACGTCGGCGTCCGGCTCGCCCGGATCGGCCTCGTGCGCGCGGAACGGCGGGTGCTGAAGGACATCGACTGGACGATCCGTCCGGGCGAGCGCTGGATCCTGGCCGGCGGAAACGGCGCCGGGAAGACGCAGCTCCTCAAGATGCTCGCGGGATCCGTGTGGCCGACGCCTGGCGAAGGCTCCATTGCCTGGCACTGGAAGGGACGCGCGTGGAGTACGCCTCAGGAGGTCCAGGAGGAGATCGCGTATCTCGGTCCCGAGCGGCAGGACCGGTACGAGCGCTACGGCTGGAATCACACGGTCGAGCAGATCGTCGGCACGGGGCTCCACCGCACGGACATCCCGCTCGATGCGCTCACGGCCGCGGATCGCGGGACCATCGCGAAGCTGCTCTCGCGTCTCGGCATCGACTCGCTCGCGCCGCGGCGATTCCTCACGCTTTCATACGGTGAGCGCCGGCTGACGCTTCTCGCGCGTGCGCTCGCGAGCCGCCCGAAGCTGCTGCTCCTCGACGAGCTGCTGAACGGCCTCGATGCGGAGAACCGGCTGCGCGCGCTCGCGTGGCTCGAGGGAAGCGCACGTTCGGCGCTGCCCTGGGTGCTCGCCACGCACCGACACGAGGACGTGCCGCGCAGCGCGACGCATGCCCTCGTGCTCGAGCAGGGCCGCGTCGTCTATCGCGGGAGCATCGAGCGTGCGCCGCTCGAGCGCTGGCTCGGATCGCATGAGGCGGCGCCTCGCCGCCGGGCGAAGTCGCCGGATGCGAAGCGTGCGACGGCGCGCAGGGAGATCACGACGACTCCGAGAAAGAGCGGCAGCGTGCTCGTCCGTCTGCGGAACGCTTCGGTGTACGCGGACGGTCACCGCATCCTCGATCGGATCTCGATGGAAGTGCGCTGCGGCGAGTGCTGGGTCGTGCACGGCGCGAACGGCGCGGGCAAGACGACGCTGCTCAGGACGATCTACGGGGATCACGGCGTCGCGTCCGGCGGCCGGATCGAGCGTGCCGGGATCGAGCCCGGTGTCCCGCTCGAGCGCTTCAAGCGTCGCGTCGGGCTCATCGCGCCTCATCTGCAGGCGGAGTATCCGCAGCAGCTCACGGTCGACGAAGTCGTGCTGTCGGGCCGCCACGCGAGCGTGGGCCTCGCGGAGAGACCGAGCTCGGCCGACCGCGCGGCCGCCCGCCGCGCGCTCGAGGAATTCGAGCTCACGTCCTTCGCCGGCCGCACGCTGCGCGAGCTGTCCTACGGGCAGCTCCGCCGGGTGCTCTTCGCTCGCGCCTGGACGACCCGGCCGCGGCTGCTGCTGCTCGACGAGCCGTTCGCCGGTGTCGACACGCCGACGCGCCGCGTGCTCGCACGTGCGCTCGAGGCTCTTGCCGCCCGCGGTGCCGCGATCGTCATGGCGACTCACCACCGCTCGGAATGGCCGTCGTGCACGTCGCACGAGCTCGAGCTCGCGGACGGCCGGGCGGTGTACTGCGGGCCGGTGCGGAGATGAAGTGGCGAATCCTCGCGGGCCTCGTTCTCGCGGGAATTGCCGCCGCATTCGCACTTCATGCCCGCGATCGCGTGTTCTGGGGGCGGTATCTCGCCCTGCTCGGATCTCCTGCGTTCGAGCTTTCTCCCGAGCATTACGCGCCCCGGGAGAGGATTGCCGGCAGAGAAGAGCCCCGGCCTCCGGCCGTGACGCCCGAGGAGGAGAGCCTCGAGCGCGCCGCGCTGGAGGCGGCAGCCGATTACGCCGGCGCGCACGGCTCACGCGCGCTGATCGTGAGCCGCGGCGGGCACATCGTCTTCGAGCGCTACTGGCAGGGCACGGGCTTCGACACCGTGGTGGATGCGCGCGAGCTCGCGGCGACGCTGACGGCTCTCGCCGTCGGCATCGCGATCGGGGAGGGCAGGATCCGCTCACTCGATGAGCCGGTGGCGAGCTTCCTCACCGAGTGGCGCGACGATGCGCGAGGCGCCATCACCGTGCGGCAGCTCCTCAACATGTCGAGCGGGCTCGCGCCTTCCTCGGAAACGCTCCTGCCCTGGTCGGACGGCGTCCGCGAAAGGCTGGGAAGCGACATCGCGGCGGTCCATCTGCGCCGCCCGCTGGCGGGGACACCCGGAGAAACATGGGCCTACAAGCGCTCCGATCCGCAGCTCCTGGCGCTGATCCTCGAACGGGCTACCGGTATGCGGTTCGCCGAATACCTTTCCGACCGGCTCTGGAGACGGCTCGGCGCGGCGGACGCCGAGGTGTGGATCGATCGACCCGCGGGTTACGCCCATGCGACCTGCTGTCTGCTCGCGCGGCAGGGCGACTGGATCCGGCTCGGTCAGGCGCTGGCGGACGACGGCGTCTATCTGGCCGGGGAGCTGCTGCCGCCCGGATGGGTGCGCCGCATGCGCGAGCCGGCGCCCGGGTTTGCGGGATTCGGGATGCAGGTGTGGCTCGGCGCGTCGGTTTCGGAGACGGATGCGGGAAAGAATCCGATGCTCGGTCGGGCTGCCGAACCCTTCGCCGCGGACGACGCGTTCTTTCTCGCCGCCACGGGCGGCCACCGGCTCTGGGTCGTCCCTTCGCTCCGGATAGCCATCCTGCGCACGGGCGGCGGCGCGCCGGCACGAAGCGACTGGGACGAAACGCGCATTCCCAATCTCGTCATCCGCGCCGCGCGCGACCACGTGCCCGAGCCGGCGCCGGGAAGCGGCATCGATCCCGCGCAATTCGTTCCCGGTCATTGATTGAAAGCGTCGGAGGCAGTAGCGGTCGCGCGCGCATGAGGAGCAGAATCACGCGCGGGGACACCCCAGAACACGGGAGGTTGCACAAGATGAATCTCAGGCACGAGACCACGCCCGTCGCACAGAGTCTGGAAGCTGCGGCGGAAACACCACCCAATCCGCCGGCAGCCGAGACACCGGCGACGACTGAGCAGAACGAGACGAGCGCACGTCCGGCCGAACAGCCCGCACCCGCGCCTACGCCTGCGGCTTCGACTCCGCGGCGCAAGGCGAGCGCCCGGAAGAGTGCCCGGTCGCGGGCAGCCTCCCGCTCGCGCAAGACGGCGAAGAAGAAGGCCACGCGCGCAGCGCGCACCAGGCGTGCCGGCGGCGCAGCCAGACGCGTGACGAAGACCGCGCGCCGCGGCAAGTCGGCGGCGACCTCCCGCGGTCGTTCCGGTGCCGCCAGACGGGGTGCACGCAAGAAGGCTGCCAGGAAGTCCGCTTCGCGTACGGCGCGCAGGACGACGGCACGGCGCACGAAGACCGCCGCGCGCCGCAAGAAGTGATCACGCGCGGCGCGATTCCCGGCGCGGCGTTCCGGCTTCGCGGTGACGGCCCGCACGGCGGGCCGTCACCGTTATTGCCATCCGGGAACCACTGATTCCTCATCCGCGCGGTTGCAGGAGAGCTCGGAATGTTCTGGCGGCTCGGGGACAAGCGGGTCGAAACCGAGGGCGACGATTACTACGTGGCGCCGGGTGCGCAGCTCATCGGGTGGGTGAGGCTGGGCCGGGGCGCCAGCGTCTGGTTCAACAGCGTGCTGCGGGGAGATTCCGACTGGATCATCGTGGGTGAGGGGACGAACGTTCAGGATGGCACCGTCATTCACACCGATCCCGGAGTGCCCGTGCGGATCGGCCGCAACGTCACCATCGGGCATCGGGTGTTCCTCCACGGCTGCACGGTCGACGACGACACGCTGATCGCGAACGGCGCGCTGGTGCTCGACGGCGTGCGCATCGGGCGCAACTGCGTCATCGCCGCCGGCGCGCTGATCCCGCCCGGAAAGGAGATTCCCGACGGGTCGGTCGTCATGGGAGTCCCGGGCCAGATCGTGCGCAGGGTGACCGAGCGCGATCTCGCCATGATCGCGCACGCGGGCGAGCACTACCGGCAGCGCGCGGTCGAGTATCGCAAGCTGCTTCAGCCCGACGACCGCGGTGGCTGAGGACGCACCGCGCGCTTCCGTCAGGCGTCCGGTCCCGAATCCACCGCGACCTCGATCGCGCCGTCGCGAATGCGCACGGCGTGGGTTCCGAGCGACCGTACCGCCGGTCCCTTGAGAACGCGCCCGTCGCGCACGTCGAAGACCGCACCGTGGAGCGGGCAGACGAGCCGCGTTCCGCGCAGCCGCCCCTCGCTCATGCGCGCCTCGGCGTGTGTGCAGATGTCGTCGAGCGCGAAGACGCCCTCGTCCGTACGGCAGATCACGACCTCCCGCGTTCCGATCCTGCACGCGTGCATGCGTCCCGGCCGCAGCTCGTCGAGCGGCAGGATGCGCTCGAAGCAAGGCTCGTTCACGCGATCGGTCCCTGCACCGCTGCGTTCCGCCGGCCCGGCACTACAGCGTGATCTCCGTTTCGAAGATCGCGACCGCCTGGCCGATGATCCACACGGCCTCGATGCTGCCGTCGCGGAATTCGAGCTCGACCTCGACTCTGCCGGGACGGTGCAGGAAGTGTCCCTGGATGCCGCTGAAGGACGCGCGCTCGCCGTCGTGCTGGAGCAGCCCGCGATGCGCGAGATACACACCGAGCATGCCGTGCGCGTTGCCGCTCACGGGATCCTCGGGGATACCGAGCGCCGGACAGAACATGCGCGATTCGGTGAGACAGTCGGGTGCACTCGGCGCCAGAGTGAACACGAAATAGCCGGCGGCGCCGATCTGCGCGGACAGCGTAGTGAGCCGGTTGAAGTCGGGTCGAAGCTGCTTGAGCTGCTCGGGGCCGCGCACGCCGACCATGAGCCGCGTGCTCGAGGAGCCGACGATGCGCAGCGGGCAGCGCGTATCGAGATCGTCCGAGGCCAGCGCGAGCGCATCGAGCACGGCGAGCCGCTCGCGGTCGTTGAGCTCGCGGCCGATCGGCGGACAGCTCTGGCGGATCGCCACGCGCCGCTCGTCGCCGCTGCCGCGTATTTCCACGTCCACGATTCCCGCCTTCGACTTCTGCCGCAGCCTCGTGGGCGCGTCCCTGCGGCGGGTGAGCACGTAGTGTGCGGCGATGGTCGCATGACCCACGAAGCCCGCTTCGGTGCGCGGCGTGAAGAAGCGCACGCGCAGATCGTGATCGGAACCGTCGGGCGCGAGCACGAAGGCAGTGTCCGCGTTGTTGAGCTCGCGCGCGATGGCGAGCATCTGTCCGTCGTCCAGACCGTCCGCATTGAGCACCACGCCCGCGGGATTGCCGGTGAAAGGCGTACGCGTGAACGCGTCGATCTGATGGACCTGGACCTTGCGCGACATGGCTCTTCTTTCCGCTCGCGTGCGTATCCGAGAATTGCCCGATTCTAGAGCTTCGTGAGTGCGGCCGACACGGGGCGCGACTTGCAATGTCGCGCGCCGCGCCTAACATACGCCCCTGCGACCTTGGGGTGGCCCGCAGCAGGGCCTGAGATGCCGGTGTGGCCGGCGAACCCGTTGAACCTGATCCGGTTAGTACCGGCGTAGGGAGCAGGTGGTCTTCACGTCTTCCGTTCGCGCGTTCTCTACCGGATCTCCTCGTCCTTCGATGGGAGATTGCAGATGCGTTCACGTGTCGTTTTCGCGGCCGTCGCGGCGACGGCTGCGGTTCTGAGTGCGGAGTCGCGGGCCGACGAGCCGCTCGAGGAAGTCGTAGTCACTGCCAGCCTGCGCGAGCAGCCGCTCGCGAGTCTTCCGGCCAGTGTCAGCGTCATCGAGCGCGAGACGATCGAGCTCGCCGGCGTGCAGCACTTCCAGGACGTTCTCGGTCTGGTGCCGAACCTCAACTGGTCCGCGGGCAGCTCGCGCCCGCGCTACTTCCAGCTTCGCGGCATCGGCGAGCTCGAGCAGTTCCAGGGCGCGCCGAACCATTCGGTGGGCTTCCTCATCGACGGCATCGATTTCTCGGGGATCGGCATGCCCGCGACGCTCTTCGACGTGGAGCAGATCGAGGTGCTCCGCGGGCCGCAGGGCACCACCTACGGCGCCAACGCGCTCGCCGGGCTCGTGAGCGTGCGGACACGCGAGCCTCGTCCGCAGTTCGAGCTGAGCGGCGAGGCGACGGCGGGCGAGTACGGGACGCACGGCGCGGGCGGTGTGCTCGGCGGTCCGCTCGGCGGCGGTGAGACGGCAGCGTTTCGGGTCGTCGCACAGCGCTACCGCAGCGACGGTTTCCGCCGCAACGTCTTCCTCGGACGCGACGACACCAACGGCTACGACGAGACTACGCTGCGGGCGAAGCTCGGCTGGGCTCCGCGCGAGGATCTCGAGGTCGAGCTCACGGCGCTGCACGTCGATCTCGACAACGGCTACGACGCTTTCGCCATCGACAACTCGCGCGTCACGCGTTCGGACGATCCCGGGCGCGATGCGCAGCGCTCGAGCGGCCTCGCGCTGCGACTCGAATACTCCGGTTTCGAGCGTTTCGTGCTCATGAGCACGACGACGGCCGCCGACTCAGACATCGTCTATTCCTTCGACGGCGACTGGGGGAACGACGCGGACTGGGGTATCTACGCGCCATACGACTTCACGGCCGCGACGTGGCGCGAGCGGCGCACCTGGAGTCAGGACCTGCGCCTGGTCTCCGCTCCGGGCGGGGAGATCGGCGGCCGCGCCGCGTGGGTGCTGGGGCTCTACGTGCTCGACGCGCGCGAGACGAACGACGAGCTGCAGACGTTCAACGGCGAGATCTTCGATCCGCCGCCGCTCTCGAGCCGTTACACGGCGACGAACTACGCGCTCTACGGTGAAACGGACATCGCCGTCGCTCCGCGTCTCACTCTCTCGGTCGGCGCGCGTCTCGAGCATCGCGAAGCCGAGTACGAGGACAACCGCGGCAGCGCGTTCGATCCGGGCGAGACGATGGTGGGCGGTCACGTGTCCCTCGAGTACCGGCCCGCCGACCGGCGCAGCCTCTACGCGACGTTCGCGCGCGGTTACAAGGCCGGCGGATTCAACATCGGCCAGTCCGTGCCGGAGCCTCGCCGCACCTTCGACGCCGAGTACCTGTGGAATCTCGAAGCCGGCGTCAAGGCGCGCAGCGCCGACGGCCGCTTCGACGTCGATGCGGCGCTCTTCTACATGCGCCGCACGGACCAGCAGGTGAACACCTCCTTCCAGGTGACACCGGGCGATCCGCTGTCTTTCGTGTTCTTCACCGACAACGCGGCGCGCGGCGAGAACTACGGCCTCGAGGCCTCGCTCGCCTGGCGAGCGACGGATCGGCTCGAGCTCGCCGGCACCGTGGGACTGCTGGAGACGCGTTACATCGGCTATCGCTACGGCACGGGCGAGCAGGAGCGCGATCTGCACGGAAGGGAGCAGGCACATGCTCCGCAGTATCAGCTGGGTTTCGCGGCTCAGTACCGCCATCCGCTCGGATTCGTGGCGCGCCTCGACGTGCAGAGCGTCGACGACTTCTACTACGACGCCAGCCACGACGAGCGCTCCGAGGCCTTCACGCTGGTGCACCTCAAGCTCGGATACGAGACCGAGCGCTGGTCCGCGTATGCGTGGGCGCGCAATCTCTTCGACGAGGACTACGCCATGCGCGGATTCTTCTTCGGCAACGAGCCGCCGGACTTCGCGCCGAAGCGGTACGTGCAGCCCGGCGATCCGCGCCAGCTCGGCGTCACCATCCGTTACACCTTCAGATGAGCCGCGGGAGTCTCGCAATGGAAATCGGCGTCGAGATCAGCCTCTATCCCTTCAACGCGGAGTACCTCCCGCCCATCCGCGGCTTCATCGAGCGTCTCAACGCGGACGGGCGCTTCAGGGTGGTGACGAACAGCATGAGCACGCAGGTGTTCGGTCCCTGCGAGGCGGTGCTGGAGCTCATCGGCCGGGAGATGCGGACCACCTTCGAACGTGACGGCAAGGCCGTCTTCGTGATGAAGGTCGTCGGTCCGATGGCGCCGGCGTGATCGACGCGGTCCTCGAAGCGCTCGCGGCGACGAGCGTGCTGGACGCCGCCGCGCTGGTGCTGGGCATCGTCTACCTGGTGCTCGCCGCGCGGCACGTCCGCTGGTGCTGGGTCGCGGGCGGCGTGGGCTCCGCCATCGTCGTCTATGTCACGGCGCGTGCGCAGCTGCCGATGCAGGCGGCGCTGCACGCCTACTACGTCGTGATGTCCGCCTACGGGTTCTGGCGCTGGTCGCGGGACCGTGCGACGGCGGCGCCGACGGTCACCACCTGGCCCCTGCGGGCGCATGCCGTGGCGGTTCTCGCCTTGCTGGCCGCGAGCGCGATCAGTGCCTGGTGGCTGGAGCGGGAGACACAGGCCGCGTGGCCGTTCCTCGATTCATTCACGACCTGGGGCAGCCTCTTCACGACGTGGCTCGTCGCACGTTCGAAGCTCGAGAACTGGCTGTACTGGTTCGTGATCGACTCGATCCTCGTTTTCCTGTATGCCGCCCAGGGTCTGGTGTTCCTCTCGCTGCTGATGGTGATCTACCTGGGAATCATCGTCTCCGGATTTCTCACGTGGCTGCGGATCTATCGCACGCAGGCGCTCGCGAGCTGATCCCGCCGCACGTCCTGGAGCGAGTCCCGGGCTGCGAGGGCGGCCAGCCGCCCATCGCGGTCGCGCGAAGCTCCGGCGGTTCCGTCAACACGACGTGGCGCGTCGTGACCTCCGCGGGACGGTTCGTCGTTCGTCTGCACGGTGAGGATCCGGCAGCGCTCGGCATCGACCGCACGCGCGAAGCACGGCTGCACGCGGCAGCGGCCCGCGCGGACCTCGCCCCGGCACTCGTCTACGCCGACCCGGGCGGTGCGTTCCTGATCACCGAGCTGCTGGAAGGCCGTCCCTGGAAGCCCGGCGATTTCGCCGATCCCGCCTGTCTCACGCGCATCGCGGGAACGCTGAAGGTGCTCCATTCTCTGCCGCCGCCCGCCGTCCCGCGGTTCGATCCCGCTGCGATCCTGCGCCGCCACGTCGAGCGCATCGTGCAGGCGGAGCCGTCCGCGGCCGCCGAGCTCGAAGCGCTGCTCGCCCGCGCCCTCGCGGTGCTGAATGCGCTCGAGGGCGAAGGGCGCACGCCGTGCATCGTGCACAACGACCTGCATCATTCGAACGTCATCGGATGGGAACGGCCGCGCCTCATCGACTGGGAATACGCCGGTGTGGCGGATCCGCTGTTCGATCTCGCCTGTGTCCATGCGTACTATCCGCAATCCGCGCGGTTCGACCGTCTGCTATTGGAGGAGACGGGACTCGCGCGCGCCGCGACGCCCGAATCGCTGCGGCTCGCGGGCTGGCTCTTCGTCCTGCTGGCGTATCTGTGGCATCGCAGCCGGCGGATCTCGGGGGCCGCCGGGAGCGGCGACCTCGAAGCCGAACGGGAGCTCCGCGAACGCCTCTAGCGCGGCCGCAGCGGGCGGCGCAGCCCGGGATGCCCTAGCGCCACGCTTGCAAGATCGGCAGACTAGCGCGCTTCGTCGCGCGGCCCCGTGACGCGAGCGGGGCTCGATGAGGACCGCCTCGATCCACGCCTCAAGGATCCGGCGGGCGCGATGCAGTGTTGTTTCAGGAGTAGGTTTCTCATGCCGGTTCTGCGGGTGATCGATCGGGACGGGGTTGAACACGAGGTCCAGGCCACGAGCGGCCAGAAGGTCATGGAGGTGCTTCGCGAGCTCGACTACGGCGTCGCCGCCATCTGCGGCGGCATGTGCTCGTGCGCCACGTGTCACGTCTACGTCGACCCGGACTGGATCGACAAGCTCCCTGCGCCCATGTCCGACGAGCGCGAGCTGCTCTCGGAGCTCGTCCATCATCAGGACAACTCGCGGCTCTCGTGCCAGATCGAGTTCACCGACGCGCTGGACGGGCTGCGCGTGACGATCGCGCCGGACGAGTAGTGGCGGCGGAGCTGCCCCGGGGCCGCACCGGCGAAAGGGGGCCGGAACGAAGATGGACTGGTTTCTGATCCTCGTCGTCGCGGGCGGAGCGGTCGCCGTGGCGCGCATCGTCACGAAGGTGCGGGCGCTGCGGAAGCACGACGACAGCAACGACGACTGGGATTTCCGCATGATCGAGCGCCTGCGCGCGCAGGGCTCCGATCCCTTCCAGCCCCACGAAGTGGACTTCTTCTTCGCGCTGCCGACGGAAGAGGGCGCGCAGACGATCCGCGCGCGCCTCGAAGCGGAAGGCTTCAGTGTCGAGGTGCGGGAGGGCTCCGGCGTCGAGCATCCGTACAGCGTCTACGCCTCGAAGTCGCTGCGGCTGACGCTGACCGAGATGCGCGAGCTCAGCCAGCGCTTCACGCGCCTCGCACAGGAGCACGGCGGACGCTACGACGGCTGGACCGCGCCGGTCGTCCCGCGCGGGGCGTGACGGACCGGCCGCGGTCGTTACACGTTCAGGCGCGATACGGTCAGGCGCGGCGCTCGGTCTGACGGCGAACCGCTTCGGCGGCGGCGGCAATGGCGGCCGGATCGCCGAGATAGCGGCTCGAGACCGGACGCAGCTCGTCGTCGAGCTCGTACACGCGCGGCACGCCGGTCGGGATGTTGAGCTCCACGATGTCGGCGTCGGATATCTGATCGAGCATCTTCACCAGAGCGCGCAGGCTGTTGCCGTGCGCCGCGACGAGCACGTTGCGGCCCGCGCGCAGCTCCGGCGCGATGCGCTCGTTCCAGTACGGCAGCACGCGCGCGAGCGTGTCCTTCAGGGATTCGGTAGCGGGCAGCAGCGCCGGGTCGACGCCCGCGTAGCGCGGATCGAAGCGCGGATGCCGGGGATCGTCGGCGGAGAGCGGCGGAGGCGGCACGTCGTAGCTGCGGCGCCAGATCTTCACCTGCGCCTCGCCGTGCTTCTCCACGGTCTGGGCCTTGTTGAGGCCCTGCAGCGCGCCGTAGTGGCGCTCGTTCAGGCGCCAGCTCCGCTCGACGGGAATCCACATGCGGTCCATCTCGTCGAGCATGATCCACAGCGTGCGGATCGCGCGCTTCAGGACCGAGGTGAACGCGATGTCGATCGCGATCTTCTCCTCGAGGAGCTGACGTCCCGCGGTCTGTGCTTCGCGGCGGCCGAGATCCGACAGATCGACGTCGGTCCAGCCGGTGAACAGGTTCTCCACGTTCCAGATGCTCTGGCCGTGGCGGACGAGTACGAGTTTTCCGGGCACGGTGTTTCTTCCTCCCGGAACCTCTTATAGCACACGCTGGTGCTCCGGCGGCCGCTCGCCCGGAAAGCGGATCGCCTCCGCCCCCTGCACGGGCCCGATGCGGGCGCGGTCGCTCACGTAGAGCTCCACCTCGCGCTCGAAGCGCAGCGTCCCGCTCACGACCGCTTCGGGGCCGACCACCACTCGTGGCGTTCTCTCCCTCCAGCGGAACCATCCCCCGCTGGGCTTGTGAATGGTGATGCCGCCGTCGATCCGGGAACCGGCGCCCACGTCGATGTCGCCGGATACGGTTTCGACGTCACCACGCACGTGTGCCCGGTCGAGGCGGATCGTGCCGTTGACGTTCGACAAGGATCCGGCAGTTGCCTCCTCGCCCAGCGAAATCGAACCGTTCACCGTCCTTACGCCGCCGGACACCCGCGCCCCGGATCGCAGGGTGATCGATCCGTTGACCGTCCTCACCGAGCGGGCCACCGCGCGTTCCCCGAGCGTGATGCTGCCGTTCACGGTCCGCACGTCGGCGGCCTCGGCGTCGGCGTCGATGCGGATCGCGCCGTTCACCGTCGACACGTCGCCGTGCTGCTCGCTCGGCGCAACGTGTATCGATCCATTGACCCTGCTCGTCGAGGAGTCCGCCAGGGCGAGCGGCGCGGCGATGCAGAGCACGATGAACACGTAACGGATCATGATTTCCTCCGTGATGGATGTGTGGCCGGGGCTCCGACGGGCATTCGCGTCACTGCACCTGGCGATGATCGGACGACGAGGACGAATCGTTCGCGCCGGGCAGTCTTCCGTTCGCGTCCTGCGGGTTGCGCCGCGCCTCGATCACGTAGAAGAGCAGATACGCGGCGCCGATGGCGGCAGGAATCCATCCGAGCGCAGCGACGTCATCGCCGACCATCGAGCCGAGACCCAGCGCGATCGCCACACCCACTCCCAGCCACACGAGCCCCCGCAGCAGGTAACGGGAGCGCGGCGGCTCGGGCTGGTGGGTCACGGGATCCGGAGGCAGCTCGATGCCCTTTTCGATCGCCGCCATCCGCTCGGTATGGCGGAGCTCGATCTCCCGGAGCTTGCGGCGATTCATCGTGACCACTACGAGAATCGCCACGATCACACCGAGCACGATGGCCAGAATCGGGATCATGAGCGCCATTACGGGAACCACGTCGTACATGACAGCACCTCGCATTGTCGATGTGCCCGTTGATACGCTCCCCGGGCACCGCGGGTTTCACCCGGCATGAAATCCAGGCGACGTGAAACCCTGCGGGCCGCCGGCGCGTAGAAAGTGGATGACATCGAGGCCTGACGGGCGGGATTCTGTAAACGGATGACCGATACCGAGATCGCCGAGCTCCTGAAGGCGGGACGGCCGGAGGAAGCTCTCGCCCGGCTCCTCCAGGCGTACCGGCGCAGGGTCTTTGCGCTCGCGTTCAGCTTTCTGCGGGATCGCGATGCAGCGGAAGACGTGGCGCAGGAAGTGTTCGTCAGGCTGTGGCGGGCGCTGCCGCGCTACGACGGCCGGGCATCGCTCTCCACCTGGATCTACACCATCACACGCAACGCGAGCGTGTCGGCCCTCAGGGCGCGGCGCACGGAATCGTCGCTCGAGGATCCGCTCGTCCTGCAGGCGGTCGAGGAGTCGGCGGCCGAAGTGCCTGACGATGCGGCAGCCGATCGCGCCTCGCTGCTGCGTCTCGTCGACTCGCTGCCCGAGAAGCAGCGTCAGGTCGTGATCCTCTTCTACATGGACGAGCACTCTCACGAGGAGGTCTCGGAGATGCTCGCGATGCCCGTCGGCACCGTGAAGACACTGCTGCACCGGGCCCGCGCGCGGCTTGCCGCGTCCGCGGGAGTCGTGCAGTCTTCGGAGGCGATATGAACACGCCGCGTATGGACGCCTCAGGACAGGACGATCTCGATCGCAGGCTCCGCCGTGCGTTCCGCGGGATCGACACGCGTGAGGGCTTCGAGGCGCGTCTCATGGCGCGGCTCGAGGCCGAGGCGGCATTTCACCCGCAGCCGGATCTCTCGGCTGCGAAGATCCGGGCGGACGCCGAGTACCGCTCGGCGCGCGGACAGCTCGAGCGCTGGGTGAAAGCGCTGCTCCGGATGCTCGTGCTCGATTCCGTGGCAGCCGCGGCCGCACTCGTCGCCGCGACGCTCGCGCTGCTCGAGGTGGGAACACGGCTCTCCGCTTCCCTGCCGTCCGTCAGTGGGATGACCGGATTGCTCGAGATCATCGCCGGACCGGGTCTCGTGTTCGGCGTCCTGCTCGCTCTGTCGCCGCTTCTCGCGACGCGCCTCACCGGCAGCTTGCGCAGCGGCTAGTCCGCGAGCTTGCGCAGCGCGTCCACGCCGACCGACAGCGTCGCGAAGTCCGCGCTGCCCGCGGCGCGCATGTCGGCGAGAGTGCGTTGCCAGTGATCGAGCAGCTTCTCGACCGACATCGTCCAGGCATTCACACGCTCCTCGGCGCTGCCGCGTTCCGTGCGCGTGAGCACGCGCTCGGCGAGCCGGCGATGGATGCGGAACGCACTGTCGCGCAGACCCGTGCGCGCGACGGCCTGCCAGGGTCCATCCACCGACAGGCGCTCGATCTGATCGCGCAGCCAGTCGAGCCCGACGCGCGCGCCGACCTCGAAGTACACGCGAGCGGCTTCCTCGACCGACACTCCGCGCTGGGCGGCGAGATCGACGATGTCGAGCGAAGCATTGTGCGCCTCGAGGCTCGCGATTCTGCCGGCGAGCTCCGCCGGCACGCCCGCCTCGATGTGCGCGCGCCGCACGCTCTCGTAACGCTCCCGCTCGGCGCCGACGAGCAGGCGACCGATGGCGGATTCGAGCGTGCGCACACCGCGACGGAACTCGGCCACCGCGCGATCGACCTGCAGCTCACGGCGCCGGTAGGCGAGCAGCCAGTAGCTCATGTGACGCAGCAGACGGCTCGTCTCGTACATCATCGAGTACTGCAGACGCGCCGGCACGCGGTTGTCGAGCGCCTCGATCCGCGCCCAGAGCTGCCGCATCTCGAAGATCTCGCGCGCCGCGGTGTAGGCGCGCGCGACCTGCGCGACGTCCGCGCCGGTCTGCTCCTGCGCGCGCATCACGAACGTGGGCCCCATGCGGTTGACGAGGCTGTTCGTGGTGGCGGTGGCGATGATCTCCCGGCGCAGGCGGTGCGAGCGCAGGGCCCGTGAGAAGCGCTCGCGCACGGGTCCGGGGAAGTAGCGCTCGAGCTCGTGCGAGAGATAGGGGTCCTCGGGCACGTCGGACGCGATCAGCAGGCGGTTGAGCCAGATCTTGCCGTAGGCGAGGACGATCGCGAGCTCCGGGCGCGTGAGGCCGATGCCGCGCTTGCGCCGCTCGGCGAATTCCTCGTCGGACGGCAGGAACTCGAGCGCGCGGTCGAGCTCGCCGGCGCGCTCCAGCGTGCGGATGAACTGCTGGTATTCGCCGAGCCGCGCGGCGGACTGCAGCTCGAGGATGCTGAGCGCCTGGCTCTGCAGGTAGTTGTTCCGCAGCACGAGGCCTGCGACTTCGTCCGTCATGCGCGCGAGCAGCCGGTTGCGTTCCGCGCGGCGCAGACGTCCGCTCTGCTCGAGCGGATTGAGCAGGATCTTGAGGTTCACCTCGACGTCCGAGGCGTTGACGCCGCCGGAGTTGTCGATGAAGTCCGTGTTGATGCGGCCGCCCGAGAGCGCGTATTCGATGCGGCCCCGCTGCGAGAATCCGAGGTTGCCGCCTTCACCCACCACACGGGCCCGCAGCTCGCAGCCGTTCACGCGCACGGAGTCGTTGGCACGGTCGCCGATCTCCGCGTGCGTTTCGTCGCTCGCCTTGACGTAGGTGCCGATGCCGCCGTTCCAGAGAAGATCGACCGGCATGCGCAGGATCGCGCGGATGACCTCCTGAGGCGTCGCCGTCGCAGAGGGCAGGCCGAGCATCTTCTGCGCCTCGGGAGACAGCGTGATCGACTTGGCGCTGCGCGGATAGATGCCGCCGCCGCGCGAGAGCTTCGTGCGGTCGTAGTCGTCCCACGTCGATCGCGGCAGGCGGAAGAGGCGTTCGCGCTCGGCGTAGCTCGTCGCGGCGTCCGGGTCGGGATCGAGAAAGATGTGCTGGTGATTGAAGGCGGCGAGCAGACGGATGTGCTTCGAGAGCAGCATGCCGTTGCCGAACACGTCGCCCGACATGTCGCCGATGCCCGCGACGGTGAAGTCCTGCGACTGGATGTCGATGCCGAGCTCGCGGAAGTGCCGCTTGACGCACTCCCACGCGCCGCGGGCGGTGATGCCCATCTTCTTGTGGTCGTAACCCGCGGAGCCGCCCGACGCGAACGCGTCGCCGAGCCAGAAGCCGTATTCCTCGGACAGCGCGTTCGCGATGTCGGAGAACGTGGCGGTGCCCTTGTCCGCAGCGACGACGAGATAGGCATCGTCGCCGTCGTGGCGCACGGTGCGCGCGGGCGGCACGATGCGTCCGCCGACGATGTTGTCGGTGAGATCGAGCAGGCCGCGGATGAAGATGCGGTAGCACTCCACGACCTCGCGCTGCAGCTCCTCGCGCGAGCCCGCGGGCGGGCGCTTCACGACGAAGCCGCCTTTCGCGCCGACCGGCACGATCAGCGTGTTCTTCACGTTCTGGGCCTTCATGAGGCCCAGGATCTCGGTGCGGAAGTCCTCGCGCCGGTCGGACCAGCGGATGCCGCCGCGCGCCACGTAGCCCATGCGCAGGTGCACGCCTTCGACGCGCGGGCTGTAGACGAAGATCTCGAACTTCGGCCGCGGGGCGGGCAGCTCCGGCAGGCGCTGCGGATCGAACTTGAAGGAGAGATAGGGCTTGGGGTTGCCCGAGGCGTCGGTCTGCCAGTGGTTGGTCCGCAGCGTCGCGAGGATCATGTGCAGATACGCGCGCAGGATGCGGTCCTCGTCGACGCTCGCAACCGCATCGAGCGCCGAGCGGATGGCTTCCACCGTGCGCTCGACCCGCCTCGGATCGCGCCGTCTGCCGGGATCGAAGAGCAGCTCGAAGAGCTGCACGAGATCGCGGGCCACTGCGGGGTTCGCGGCGAGCGCGCGATCGATGTACGCCTGGCTGAACGGCATGCCGGTCTGCATGAGGTAGCGGCAGTACGCGCGCAGCACGACGATCTGCCGCGCGACGAGCCCGGCGCCGAGGAGCAGCCGGTTGAGTCCGTCGTTCTCGATCTCGCCGCGCCAGATGCCCTGCAGCATCTCCTTGAACGCGTCCTCGACGCTCGCGACGTCGATCTTCACGCCGGCGCGATGCTCGAGCTCGAAATCCTGGATCCACGCGCTGCCGCCTTCGGGCCACGCGAGCTCGTAGGGACGCTCGGCGATCACGCGCAGACCGAAGTTCTCCATCACCGGCAGGATGTCGGAGATGGGCACCGGATCGCCGCGCTTGACGATCTTCAGGTGCACGCGCTCGGGCCGCTGATACGCCGGGCGGTGGAGATTGAGCCGCAGCGCCTGCGGGTCGCTCTTCAGAGCTTCGAGATCCGCGAGGTCCTCGAGCGCGTCGCGCGGCTCCACGTCCTCCTGATAGGACATGGGGAATGCGTTCCGGTAGCGGTTCGCGAGCGCGAGAGCCTGCGCCTCGTCGTGAGCGGATGCGAGCGCCGCCAGCAGCCGGTCGATCCAAGTGGTCGCCGCCTCCGCGATGCGCTGCTCGACTGCCTGGAGGTCCACCCTGCGGCGGTCCTCGGGATCGGTGCGCACGATGATGTGCAGCCGCGCGTGGTTCGACTCCGAGATCTGGACCTGTGTCTCGAGCGTCCGTCCGCCGAAGCTCTCGCGGACGATCTCCTCGATCCGGTGCCGGACTTCCGTGTTGTAGCGGTCGCGAGGCACGTACACGAGACACGAGTAGAAGCGGCGGAAGGGATCGCGCCGCACGAGCAGCCGCACCGTGCGGCGCTCGTAGAGGTTCACGACCCCGCGCACGATGTGGATCAGCTCTTCGGCGCTCGCCTGGAAGAGCTCGTCGCGCGGATAGGTCTCGAGCACGTTGAGGACGGCCTTGCCGTCATGGCTCTGCGGATCGAGTCCGAAGTAGTCGATCACGCTCTCGACCTTCCGGCGCAGCACCGGAATCTCGCGCGGGCTGCTGTGGTAGGCAGCCGAGGTCCAGAGTCCCAGGAAACGGTGCTCGCCGCAGACTTCGCCGCGTGCATCGAAGTCCTTCACGCCGACGTAGTCGAGGTACGTCGAGCGATGCACCGTCGCGAGTGAATTCGCCTTGGTGAGCACGAGCAGCTCGCGCTTGCGCGCATGCCGGCGCAGCTCGCCGCGCAGCTCGAGAGGCGCGGGCCGTCTGCGGTCGCGCCGCGGTGTCCGCAGGATGCCGAGACCCGTCTTCTCGACCGGCACGAGACGGTCCACCGCGCGTCCGCGCTCGAGCCGGTAATAGCGGTAGCCGAGGAACACGAAGTGCGCGGCCTCGATCCAGTCGAGGAGCCGCCGCGCTTCGCTCACCTCGCTCTGATCCAGGGGCGGCGGATCGCTTTCGAGACGCGCGACGATCTCGCGCACGCGCTCGCGCATCGGCATCCAGTCCTCGACGGCCGCCCGCACGTCGGCGAGCGCAGATTCGATGCCGCGCTCGAGCGCCGCGATGCGCTCCGGATCGATCTGGCGATCGATCTCGTACATCTGCCAGGATTCCGCTCGGCCCTGAATCGTGCCCGCGGCGCGCGCATCCGTGAGCCTTCCGTTGCGCTCGCGGCGCACGGCGAGCACCGGGTGCACGATGAGGTGCACGGCGACGTCGGCGCGGTCGAAGACGATGCCGAGCGAGTCCACGAGGAACGGCATGTCGTCGGTGACGACGAGCACGATCGTGTGCGGCGAGGTGAACCCGTCGCGCTGCGGATCGGGATTGAACACGCGGATCAGCGCGCGGCCGGGCGCGCGGCGCATGCCGAGCTCGAGATGGGCGAGCGCCGCGGAGGCGAGCGCCTCCGGCTCGCGCGCGCGCAGGTCCTCTTCCGCCACGCCGCGGAAGTAGGCGCGCAGGAACTCCCGTCTGAGATTCGGGTTGTCGCTGCGCCTGCCGGCGCGGCGCGCGGCCGCGACGATGCGCTCGATGAGTTCGATGCGTGCCGCAGGTATGCCTCGCAGAGTGCCCGCCTGCTCGGGCGCGGTAGCTGCGTCCAAGATCAGTCGTCCTGTTCGAGATCGCGAATGACCGCCGCGAGGAAGCGGGCGGCTTCGCCGCCCGTGATGCAGCGGTGATCGAAGGTGAGTGAAAGCGGCATGCGCAGGTGCGCCTCGATGCCGCCCATGACGGCAACGACGTCGTGACTGAGGCGCCCGGCGCCGAGGATCGCAACCGCCGGAGGAACGACGACCGGCGTGGCGTAACGCCCTGCGATCATCCCGAAGTTCGACAGCATGAAGGTGAAGTCGCGCAGCTCCTCGGGCGCGAGACTCCGCTCGCGCGCGCCGCGCTTGAGACGATCCACCTCCGCGCGCAGCTCGGCCGCGCTGCGCGAGCCCACGTCTCTCACCACCGGCACGAGCAGGCCCTCGGGTGTGTCGACGGCGATGCCGACGTCGATGCGCGGCATGAGCCTTCGCGTCTGCTCGTTCCCGTCGTACCACGCATTGAGTCCCGGCTCCGCGCGGCAACCCGCGGCGATCGCGCGCAGCAGGCGCGCGGTGATGTCCTGACCGGGACGCCAGCGATGAAGATCGGCATCGTCGAAGAGCGTGCAGCTCGCGACGTTGTCGCGCGCGAGGCTCATGCTCTGCGCCATGGCCCGGCGCAGGCCGCGCAGCTTCTCGGCCTCGCCGCTCACCGGAGCCGGCGTGACGCCGGGACGCGCCGCCGGCACGCTCTCGCGCAGCGCCGTCGCCGCCGCAGCGGCGTGCATGCCCGTCGGTCCCGACGCGTTCATCACGTCATCGACGGTGATGAGCCCGCCGCGTCCGCTGCCGCGGATGCGCGTGAGGTCCACACCGAGGCGCTTCGCGAGAGCACGCACCGCAGGGGCAGCCCGCACGCGCTGCTGGGGCTGCGGCGCCTGGCCGCCTGCGACCGCCGTTTCTATCAGCTCCTCGTCGCTCGTCGGCATGCTGCCGACGACGGTGCCCGAGTCGTCGGCCTTGCGCGGGTCGGGAGCCTTGGGCTCCGGGGCACGCGGCGCGCTCTCCGGGGCATCCAGCTCGAATTCGACGAGCGGTGAGCCGGTTGCGATCACGTCGCCGGGCTTGCCGTGCAACGCCTTGATGACTCCCGAGTAGGGCGAAGGGACCTCCACGACGGCCTTGGCCGTCTCGATGGCCACCATCGGCTGATCCACCTTTACGCGATCGCCTACCGAGACGTGCCAGCGCACGATCTCGGCTTCGGCGAGCCCTTCGCCGAGATCGGGTAGATTGAAAGTGGTCATCGGCGCCTCCTCATCCCGCAGCAGCCGTCGTCATTCGGCGAGCGTCTCGCGCACGGCGTCCATGATGCGTGCGACGCTCGGGATGTAGTCGTACTCGAGTCTGAAGAGCGGCATGATGGTGTCGTATCCCGTCACGCGCTTGATGGGAGCCTGCAGGTCGTACAGGCCGCGTTCGGCCACCGTGGCGGCAATCTCCGCGCCCACCCCGCAGTTGCGCGCCGCTTCGTGGACGATCACCAGCCGTCCCGTCTTCGCCACCGACTCGAGGATGGTGTCGTGATCGATGGGCGAGATCGTGGCGAGGTCTATCACCTCGCAGCTGATACCGTCCCTCTGGAGCTGATCCGCGGCGCGCATGACCTCGAAGGTCATCGCACCCCAGGTGACGATCGTGACGTCCGTGCCCTCGCGCAGCCGGAAACACACGTCGAGCGGCAGCGCATGACCGTCGTCCGCCACTTCCTGACGCACGAGGCGGTAGAGCCGCACCGGCTCGAGGAAGATGACCGGGTCCGGATCGCGGATCGCCGCGAGCAGGAGCCCGTACGCGCGTGCCGGCGAGGAGGGACACACGACGCGCAGCCCCGCGTGATGCGCGAGCATCGCTTCGAGACTCTCGGAGTGGTGCTCCGGCGCGTGGATGCCGCCGCCGTGCGGCATGCGCAGCACGATGGGCAGCGTGATGCGGCCGCGCGTCCGGTTGCGCATGCGCGCCATGTGGTTGGCGATCTGATCCATCGCGGGATAGATGAATCCCATGAACTGGATCTCCGCCACGGGCCGCAGACCCTGGCTCGCCATGCCGATCGACATGCCGGCGATCATGCCTTCGGCGAGCGGCGTGTCCTGCACGCGGTCCTTGCCGAATCTCTCCAGGAGACCCGCCGTCGCGCGGAACACTCCGCCGTTCACGCCGACGTCCTCGCCGAGCACGACGACGGTGGGGTCGTGCGCCATCTCCCACGCGTGGGCGAGGTTGATGGCTTCGATCATCGTGACTTTCGCCATTGCTCTTCCCGCGCCGCTCAGTGACCGCTGGATGCGGCGTAGCGCCGCGCCATCTCGCGCTGCTCGCGCACGTTCCTGGGCAGCCGCGCGAAGAGGTAGTCGAACATCGCGTCGGTCGACTGCTTGGGTGTGTTCAGGTACTCCTCGACGGCGGCATCGACCTCGCGGGCACATTCGGCCTTGAGCTCTTCCTCGCGCTCGTCGTCCCAGAGACCGCGGTCCTTGAGGAAAGTGCGCAGACGGATGAGAGGCTCGACGGTCCACGCCTTCTTCACTTCCTCCGCCCGCCGGTAGCGCGAGGCATCGTCCGCCGTCGTGTGATCGCTCAGCCGGTAGGTGACCGCCTCGATCACCGTGGGTCCGCCGCCGTCGCGCGCTCTCGCGAGCGCTTCGGCCGTGACGTGGCGCACCGCGATCACGTCGTTGCCGTCGACCTGCACGCCGGGAATTCCCGCGGCGATCGCCTTCTGCGCGAGCGTGCGCGTCGCCGTCTGGGCCTCGATGGGGACGGAGATCGCCCACTTGTTGTTCACGATCACGAAGACGACGGGCAGCGAGCGCGCGCCCGCGAGATTGAGCGCTTCGTAGAACGCGCCCTGCGAGGTGCCGCCGTCGCCGATGAACGTGAGCGCGCAGCGCTTCTCGCCGCGGATCTTCATCGCCATGGCGACTCCGGCCGCGTGCAGCGTCTGCGAGCCGATGGGCACCGCCCATGCGAAATCGTGGCGCAACCCTGGAAAGCGGTGCCCGCCCCGGTCCCCGCCCCGTAAGGGAACAAGGTCCCCGGCCTTTAAAACAAATCCCCG
>QGVD01000121.1 GCA_003242685.1 Pseudomonadota bacterium
GACGACGCCCGCGACGTCGCCCGACTCGATTCGCGCGAGCACGTCGGCACGCGCCGCGGCGCCGAGCGAACCGGTCAGGAGCGCGCACTCGACGCCGAGCGGCGTGAGCCACGCCGAGAAGCTCGCGAAGTGCTGCTCGGCGAGGAGCTCCGTTGGCGCCATCACGGCCGCCTGGAAGCCCGCCGACGTCGCGACGAGCGCCGCCGCGGCCGCGACGACGGTCTTGCCGGAGCCGACGTCGCCCTGCAGCAGCCGGTGCATCGGCCGCGTTTGCGCGAGGTCCGTGAGGATCTCGTCGAGCGCCTTCCGCTGTGCGCGCGTGAGCGCGAACGGCAGCACGGCCTCGAAGCGCGGGAGCCGCGCGTCGACGTCCTCGATCGGCGGCGCTCGCTCGCCCTCGGCGTCCTGGGACAGGCGCTTCAGGGAGAGCCGCTGCGCGATCAGCTCCTCGAGCGCGATCCGCCGCTGCCACGGGTGACGCCCGGCCGCAAGCGCGTCGAAATCCGCGCCGGGCGGCGGCCGATGCAGCGACACGAGCGCGTCGGTCAGCGCGGGCCACCCCGCGGGCAGGAGCCCCGCGAGCGGGTCGGGCAAGGGATTGCGCTCGACGATCGCGAGGGCCTGACCGACGATCTGCCGCAAGCGTTGCTGGCGCAGTCCCTCGGTCGACGGATAGATCGGCGTCATCGTCCGCTCCGCCGGCTCGTCCTCCCGACCGATCGTGCGCCACTCGGGATGGATCATCTCGAGGCCCGTCGGGCCGCTCCGGACCTCGCCGAAGCAGCGGAGCCGCGTGCCGCGGGCGAGCCGCTGCTGATGTCCCTGGTTGAAGTGGAAGAACCTGAGCGTCAGCGCGCCCGTGCGATCCGTGATCCGGCAGAGCAAGGACCTCCGCCGACGGAACGCCACCTCGGTCAGCGCGACCGTGCCCTCGACGAGCACCTTGTCGCCCGGACGGACGCTTCCGAGCGGACGGATCTCCGTGCGGTCCTCGTAGCGCTGCGGCAGCAGCAGCAACGCGTCGCCGATCCGCTCGATGCCGAGGCGCTTGAGCTGCGCGGCGAGCGTCGCGCCGACACCGTGCAGCGTCGCGATCGGCCTCTCGAGCTCCTGCTCCGGCGTCCGCCGCGACGATGCCCGGCTCACCGCACCCACCGAAGCCGATGAAGCTCGACGGTGAGCGGCCGAGCCACCGCTCATCCGGCGAGCGCGAGGATCGCGTCCACCTCCACGGCCGCGCCCCGCGGCAGCGCCGCAACGCCGATCGCGGCCCGTGCCGGGTAAGGCTCCGCGAAATACTGCGCCATGATCTCGTTGACTGCCGGGAAGTGCGCGAGGTCCGTGAGATACACCGTGACCCGGACCGCGTCGGCGAGCGACCCGCCGCTTGCCTCGGCGACCGCGGCGAGGTTCTCGAAGGCCTGCCGGATTTGCGCGCGAATGTCGCCGTCGACGAGCTCCATCGTCTTCGGATCGAGCGGGATCTGCCCCGACAGGAACACCATGCGGCCGGTCTTCACCGCCTGGCTGTACGTGCCGATCGCGGCGGGCGCCCGCGGCGTGGAGATGATTTCTCTTTCTTCTGCCATGCTCCGTCCTTCACCCTGTCCCACGCGTCACGCGGACGACGCCGGGGATCGTGCGAATGCTGCGCAGCACGTGCGCGAGCTGCTTGCGGTCCTTGACCTTGAGCCTGAAAAGCAGCACGGACGAGTCGCCCTCGGTATCGACGCGCACGTGGTCGATGTTCGTATGCGTCGCGGAGATCTTGCCGGCGACCTCGGCGAGGAGCCCGACCCGGTCGAGCGTGCGAACCTGGATCTCGGACAGGAACTCGCCCTCGACGTTGTTCTTCCAGTTGACCGGAATCCACTTCGACGGCTGCTTCCGGTACTCGGCGAGATTGCCGCACGTGGTCCGGTGGATCACGATGCCGCGCCCGCTCGACATGAAGCCGATGATCTCGTCGCCCGGGATCGGATAGCAGCAGCGCGCATAGGTCACGACGAGCCCTTCGGTGCCGGCGATCTCGAGCGGCTTCCTCTTCTGCGCAAGCTCCGTGTCGTCGCCGTCGTGCTGCGCGAGCATGCCGGCGACGACCGGCGCAAGCCGCTCGCCGAGCCCGAGCTGCTCGTAGAGCGTGCCCATGTCCTCGAGCCCGAGCTCGTGAAGGAGCGCGGCGACGCGCGCCTTCGGCAGCCGGCGCAGGCTGATCGAGTAAGGCCTGAGCGCCTGGCTCAGGAGCCTGCGGCCGAGCTCGCGCGCCTCGTCGCGCCGCAGGTTCTTCAGATACGCGCGGATCGCGTTCCGCGCCTTCGCCGTCGCGACGAAGTTGACCCAGTTCGGATTCGGCCGCGCGCCCCGCGCCGTGATGATCTCGACCGTCTGGCCGTTGCCGAGCGGCGTCTTGAGGGGCACGAGGCGCCGATCGATCTTCGCCGCGACGCAGCGGTTGCCGACGTCCGTATGGACGGCGTACGCGAAGTCGACCGCCGTCGCGCCGCGCGGCAGCCGCATGATGTCGCCCTTCGGCGTGAACACGTACACCTTGTCGGGGAAGAGGTCGACCTTGACCGCCTCGAGGAACTCCTCCGAGTTCGCCGAGTGCTGCATCTCCATGAGCCCCGCGAGCCACTCGCGCGCGCGCTCCTCGGTGCTGTACGTGTGCTTGTCGACGGCCTTGTACTGCCAGTGCGCGGCGACGCCCCGCTCGGCGACCTTGTCCATCTCGTCGGTGCGGATCTGCACCTCGAGCGGCACGCCGTTCGGGCCGAACAGCGTCGTGTGCAGCGACTGGTAGCCGTTGACGCGCGGGATCGCGATGTAGTCCTTGAAGCGGCCCGGCATCGGCTTGTAGAGCTGATGCGCGAGGCCGAGCACGCGGTAACAGCTGTCGACGTCCGGAACGACGATGCGGATGCCGAACACGTCGACGATCTCCGAGAGATGCGCGTGCTTGCGCTGCATCTTCTTGTAGATGCTGTAAAGGTGCTTCTCGCGCCCCGTGACCCGCGCCTTGATGCCGTTCGCCGCGAGCTCGTCCTCGAAGCGGCTCTCGATCCGGCGGAGCGGCTGGCGCTGAGTGCCGCGTGCGCGGCGCAGCGCCCGCTCGAGCACGCGGTACCGGAAGGGGTAAAGCGTCTTGAAGCCGAGATCCTCGAGCTCGACCTTCAGGCTGTAGATACCGAGCCGGTTCGCGATCGGCGCGTAGATCTCGAGCGTCTCGCGGGCGATGCGCCGCTGCTTCTCGCGCGGCAGCGCGCCGATCGTGCGCATGTTGTGCGTGCGGTCGGCGAGCTTCACCAGGATCACGCGCAGGTCCTGCACCATCGCGAGGAGCATCTTGCGGAAGCTCTCCGCCTGCGCCTCGGCGGCGCTGTCGAAGCGGAGCTGATCCAGCTTGCTGACGCCGTCGACGAGGAGCGCGACGTCATCGCCGAAGCGGGCCTTGATCTCGGCGAGCGTCGCGGGCGTGTCCTCGAGCACGTCGTGCAGGAGCGCGGCCTTGATCGAGCCCGCATCGAGGTTGAGACCCGCGAGGATCTGCGCGACCGCGATCGGATGGGAGATGTACGGCTCGCCGCTGCGGCGGTTCTGGCCTTCGTGCGCCTTCGCGGCGAAATCGTGGGCTTCGACGATCCCTTCGAGGTCTTCTTCGGGCAAATAGGCAGCGAGGCGGGTCAACAGCTCGCCGAAACCGTGGTCGTCAGCGCGGCGGACGACCGGAAGCCGTCTCTCGCGAATCGCGCCTCCTATCATCGGCGACCCTCATCGCCAGCCGCCCTGCTTCGCGATGCGCGTCACTCGGTGCCTGCGAGCGGCGGTCGCGGCGAAAGCAGGTCGTCCGGAATCAGCGCCGGGGGCGTCTTGTCGAGCTCGAGCAGGTCGTCGACCGGCTGATCCCGCTCCTCGAGGATCCGGGTATCGATATAACCTTCCGCGATCTCGCGCAGCGCGACGACCGTCGGCTTGTCGTTCTCCCACTCGACCATCGGATGGGCGCCGTTCGCGAGCTGGCGCGCGCGCTTTGCGGCGACCAGCACGAGCTGGAACATGTTCGGCACGTGCCGCGTGCAATCCTCGACCGTGATTCGGGCCATCTCTCACCTCCTTGAGGGACGGAACAGTGTACTCCAAGCGCGCGGCGCGGGACTAAGGGACTTCCCGAGCCGCAGGCGCGGGCCGAGCGGTGCCGGGCGCGCTGCCGGCGTCCTCGAACACCTTCGCGACGCGTTCCGCGACGCCCGGCGCATCCGTGCGATGGCGCGCGCCGCCGCCCGTGACGATCTCGGCGAGCTCGTCGGCGGCGCGCTCCAGCTCGTCATTGACCACGACGTAGCCGAATTCGTTCCAGTGCATCATGTCGGCGACGGCGTCCCGGAGCCGCCGCGCGATGACCTCCGGCGGGTCGCTGCCGCGGTGCTTGAGCCGCGTCTCGAGCGCGGAGACGCACGGCGGCAGGATGAACACGGTGACCGCGTCCGGGGCCCGCTCGCGCACCTGGCGCGCGCCCTGCCAGTCGATCTCGAGCAGCACCGACGCCCCGGACGCGAGCAGCGCGTCGACGTGCTCGCGCGACGTGCCGTACCAGTGGTCGAACACCTGCGCATGCTCGAGGAACTCGCCGCGCCGGACCATCTCGTCGAACCGCTCCGGGCTCACGAAGAAATAGTCGACGCCGTCGCGCTCGCCGGGCCGCGGCGGACGGGTCGTGTAAGACACGGAGAAACGCAGATTCGGCACACGCTCGAGCAACGCGCGAACGAGCGTGGTCTTGCCCGCGCCGGACGGCGCGGCGAGCACGATCAGACGTCCGCGTGCGTGACGACCTTCGCTCATCCCTACTCCAGGTTCTGGACCTGCTCACGCATCTGCTCGATCAGGACCTTGAGATCGACGGCCGTTCGCGTGAGCTCCTCGTCCTGCGCCTTCGACCCGAGCGTGTTCGCCTCGCGGTTCATCTCCTGCACGAGGAAGTCGAGCCGCCGGCCGATCGGCTCGCGGGCCTTAAAAACCCCCCGCGCCCGGCCGCCGGGGCGCCCGGGCCGACCCACCCCCCCCCTGACTCCAAACACTGCGGCGCCGAGC
>QGVD01000122.1 GCA_003242685.1 Pseudomonadota bacterium
ACCCTTCGACCTGCTCGTCCGCGAGGATTCCCGGACTGTTGATGATGCCGGGCTGGTACCGGCCCGGCGGACCGACTCCGGAGACGGAACGACGTTGTTGCCGCAGTTCACTTGTCGAAAGGTCATTCCCCTCTGCACCGGATCGGCGATGAGCACTGACCAGCGTTCGCGGTGGGAGATCAGACACCGACAGCTGGGGGCATCCGCTTCTCGGGCGAGAGACAGGCGACGTCAGTCGCCTGAGCGGCGACAGGCCTTCAATGTGGCGGGCAAGCGATAGGCGCCCTTGCTGCGACAGGCACTGGCTCGAGCGGTCCCCGGAGTTCCGTGTTTCGCGGATTACTGCGCAGGAAACCCCTACCGCATCCGGCAAGAGAAAGCCGGCACCCAGGGTGCCGGCTCAGCGGGGTTGGGGCGATCAATGAAACGGGAGTCAGGCGAAACGCGAAGGACGATAAGGCGCCAGGATGTCCACCGGAACGCCGTCGAGGAGCTCCTGCGCAGCGAACCGCGCAAGCACCGGAGCCAGCGTGACGGCGCTGTGCGTGACGGTGACATAGACATTGCGGAAGTCGCCTGCAAAGCCAACCACCGGAAAGCCGTCCGCGGGCAGGACGCGCGTGCCGGAGATGACCTTCGCGACTCTGGCGTTGCTGAGCTGCGGGAAGAAGCGCGCAGCGTTCTCGAGGATCCGCTGACCCTGCTCCTCGAGCGGGCTGCCCGCATCGGAGCCCTGATATGCGCCGCTGCTCACGAAGTGCCCGTCGGGATCCTGCTTGATGGTGATGCCCGGTCCGAACACCACGCGCTCGAGCAGCCCGGGCTGCCGGTCGGTGTGGATGAGGATGCCCTTCGATGACTTGAGCGGCAGTTTCACGCCGATGGACCTGGCGAGCGCCTCGCTGCCATGCCCTGCAGCGAGCACTACCGCATCGGCCTCGATCTCGCCTTCTGTGGTCTTGACGGCGCGCACACGATTCCCGCTGACGTCGAATCCGGTGACTTCCACTGGGAAGCGCACCGTGGCGCCGAGTTTCTTGGCCTGATCGAGCAGGGCTTCGACGGTGGCGACGGGATCCAGAGCGCCTTCCTGCTCATACAGCACGGCACCGGCCACGGGACCGGTAACGGCCTTCGGCAGCAGGGCGCGCAGCGTGACCTCGTCGATGCGTCGGCCGCTGTAGCCCCACTCCTGCACGCGGCGGAGTGTTGCGAAGATCTCCTCCGCTTGGCCTGATTCGGACCGCCACTGAATGGCACCGTTGAGACGGACCGGCAGGGCGCCCTGCAGCTCGATCTGCAGCCGGTGCCAGCCCGCCACGCCCAGAGCGTTGAGCACGTGATAGGGGCGATCATCGGCCTTGGTCGACGCGTTGAGATACGCGAACGATTCGCCGGTGACACCGCTGGCCGGCGCGCTCTTCTCGAGGACCGTCACCTGCACGCCCCGCCTGGCGAGGGTGTATGCCAGAGTGGCGCCAAGGATACCGCCGCCGATCACGACCACGTGGTTGAGAGAGGGCGCCGCAAAGCCCGGACGGACGAAGGCCGCGGTCGTGGCCGTAGCGCCGAAGAGGCGCAGAAAGTCTCTTCTATCGATGCTCATGCTCTGACTCACTTGCTCGCAAAGATCCGCGCCTGCGGTGTGAACCGCAGGCGCGGGCTCTTATCCGAGATTAGCTCCCAGCCCTCGGGCCCGCAGCGCTTTCGACGCCGCTTCAGGTGTATCGCGACAGCCGGTAGGGCGCGAGCACGTCGATCTCGACGCCTTCGAGGAGCTCCTGGGTAGCGAGTTGCGCAATGACCGGCGCCAGCGTGACACCACTGTGCGAGAAGGTGAGATACACGTTCTTGTAGTTCCCGGCGTACCCGATGATCGGGAAGCCGTCCCCGGGGGAACCGGGATAGACGCGCAGCCCCTCGATGACGCGCAGGATCTTCGCGTCCCGGAGCTGGGGGAAGAACTGCGCGGCATGCTGCAGGATCTGCCGGCTCCGCTCGCTGAGCGGCGTCGACGCGTCCATGTCGAGGCGGCGGCCGCTGATGACCACGCGTCCGTCGACTTCCTGCTTGAGGGTCACGCCCGGCGCGAAAGCGATGCGCTCCAGCAGCGGCGGCTGCGGCTCGAGGTGGATGAGCGTCATCGGCGAGGTCCTGTACGGCACGTGCACGCCCAGAGCGTCGCCCAACGCTCCGCTGCCGATGCCGGCGGCGATCACGACGGCATCCGCCTTGATCTCACCCTCGCTGGTCTTGACGGCGCGGACTCGATCCCCGGCGACGTCGAATCCGGTGACTTCCACCGGGAAGCGCACCGTGGCGCCGAGCTTCTTCGCCTGCGCGATCAGCGCTTCGGAAGTCGCGAGCGGGTCGAGCGAACCTTCGTGCTCGTACAGCACCGCGCTCGTGACGGGGCCCGGAACGACGTTCGGCAGCAACGCGCACAGCGTGGCCTCGTCGATCTGGCGGGCGGCCGACCCCCACTCCTGGCAGCGACGCAGAGTGTCGAGGAGCTCCCGGGCTTCGTCGGCTTCGGAGCGCCAGTGAACGGCGCCACCGAGACGCACCGGCAGCGCACCGTTCAGCTCGATCTGCAGGCGGTGCCAGCCGGCCACGCCCAGGGCGTTGAACAGGTGGTAGGTGCGATCCTCCGTCTTCGTCGAGGCGTTGAGATAGGCGAACGACTGGCTGGTGGTGCCGAGCCCCGGCCCCTTCCTGTCGAGGACCGTCACCTGCGCACCGCGCTTGGCGAGGTAGTAGGCGACGGTGGAGCCGATGATGCCGGCTCCGACCACCACGACATGATTGGGAGAAGACGCCGCGAAGCCCGGACGGACGTGGGCCGCGGTCAGCGCCGTTGCACCCAGCAGGCGCAGGAAGTCTCTTCTGTCGATCATCTGTGTGACCTCACTTGGCGGCGAGAGCCTGGGCCTGCTCCCAGACCCGCAGGAAGTTGCCGCCCCAGAGCTTTGCGATGTCCTCCTGCGAGTAGCCGCGGCGCAGGAGCTCGGCAGTCACGTTGAGCGACTCGCCCACGTCGTTCCAGCCGATGACACCACCGCCATGGTTGAAGTCCGAGGAGATGCCGACGTGGTCGATGCCGATCTTCTTCACGACGTAGTCGATCTGATCGACGTACTCCGAAAGGCTGGCACGGTACGCCGGATCGCCGGTCACGACGTGAATCTCGTCGTAATAGGCGGCGAAGTCCTCGGGCGAGAGTACCTTCACGCCTTCCTCCGTGAGCGGCTGGGCGGCGGCGATGTTCTCCTCGGTCGGCACGCCGTACTTGCGACGGACCTCGTTCGCCTTCTCCTTGGCCTCAGGCGGCAGCGGACGCACCCAGGAGCTGTAGGCATTGATGGCGACGACGCCGCCCTTGTTCTTGATGGCCTCGAGCTGCTCGTCGCTCAGGTTGCGCGGATGGTCGATGATGGCGCGGGCGTTGGAGTGCGTGGCGATGACCGGCGCACGCGAGAGTTCCAGCACCTGGGCGAGCGCCTCACCTGAGATCTGCGAGACGTCGATCAGGATGCCGAGCTCGTTGAGCTTCGCGACGGCCTTCTTGCCGAGCTCCGAGAGTCCGCCGTGCTCGGCCAGCTTCTGGCCGAGCAGCAGGTTTGGGCGCGAGGAATCGGCGAGATCATTGTGATTGGCGTGCGTGAAGCCGAAGATGCGCACGCCCTTCTCGTACCACGCGTCGATCTGCGAGAGATCGGTGCCGATCGGGTAGCCGTTCAGGATGCTCAGCACGATCGCGAACCGGCCCTCGGACTGAATGCGCTTCAGATCCTCCGGCGAGTACGCGATGGCCACTCGGTCGGGATGATTCTCGGCAATGGACGTGAGGATCTCGTACTTCTGCTCGATCTTCCTGCGGGCTTCCTCCACGCCTTCGGGCGTTCTCGGCCCCTGCGGAACGAACAGCGCCACATTGGCGCCCTTGATGATTCCCCGCTCGGCCTTCGGCAGATCGAACTGCGTCGGTCCGTCCATGGTCACTTCCCGGCCTTCGCTGCCGTAATCGAAGGGAATGTCGAGATGCTGATCGATGGTGACGATCTGATTGTGAATCGCCGCCGCTTCCTTCAGGTAGTCACGCTCCTTCGGCTGATTGCAGGCCGCGACGGGAAGGATGAATGCCGCGGCGAGCGCAGCTCTCGCGAGCAGTTTCGAGGGGCGTAGACGTGTTTCGTGGAGTTGCATGGATGGGGATCTCTGATTCCGTGAGCTGGAATTACTTCTGCGGACGGGTGAACTGACGGGCCACGAGCTTCCAGCCCTCGTCGGTCTTGAGCCAGGCGTCGACGCCGCGCAGGAGCGCCTGGACCTGGTTGCCGTTCTGGGAGACGTGGAAGGTGATGCTCGCCGTCACGAGCACGATGCCGCCGTACTGCCGCATCGTGACGCCGTCGATCTCGATGGCGGGGAAGGTCCGGCCGGGCATCAGATTGTCGGCGATCTGCTCGGCCTTGTTGAGGATCCGGCCGTCGCCGTGACCGTAGGTCAGCTCGTCGTGATAGACACGCTCCAGTGCCGCACGGTCACCGGCGATCACCGCCTGCATCCACGCCTCGTATGCCTGCAGCACCTCGGCGCGCACCTCGGGGAAGACGTTCTCGGGCACGTCCGGCACGGCATGCGAACCGCCGTGTTCGGCCGCAGCCGCCACCGAGGTGGCGGCTGCGAAAGCCAGCGCGAGGGTCGCAACGAGAGGCTTGAAGGAACCGTTCTTCATTGTCTTGTACTCCGGGGGTTCTCAGAACGTGAAGTTGAGGCGCGCATACCACACGGTACCGGCGGCACCTTCCGGCGACAGGCCGGAGTACAGGGCCAC
>QGVD01000123.1 GCA_003242685.1 Pseudomonadota bacterium
GTTTCCTGTCATGCGGTCCAGCCCGGGCCGTCTCGCTCACGCAGCTCACGGAGCTCGGCACTGCGTACCGTCCTGAGGAGATCGCGGCAGTCGCCGAGCTCGCGCATGGTCATGGCCTGAAGGTGCACATGGACGGCGCGCGCTTCGCCAACGCGCTCGTGCATCTCGGCTGCCACCCGGCGGACGTGACCTGGCGCGCGGGCGTCGACGTGCTTTCCTTCGGCGCGACGAAGAACGGCGCGCTCACGGCCGAGGCGGTCGTGTTCTTCGATCGCGAGTGCGTGCGCGACTTCGAGCTGCGCCGCAAGCGCGCGGGGCATCTGCTGTCGAAGTCACGCTATGTTTCGGCCCAGCTCCTCGCCTACGTGGAGACCGGCGTCTGGAGGCGCAACGCCGCGCGCGCGAACGCGCTGGCACAACGGATCGCGAGCGCGGCCGGCCGCGCGCTCATGCATCCGGTGCAAGGCAACGAGGTGTTCCTCGCACTCGGATCCGACGGCAAGGCGAAGCTCCGCGCCTCCGGGTTCGAGTTCTACGACTGGGGACCCGAGTCCTCGGGCGAAGCGCGCATCGTCGTCTCATGGGATCAGCCTGAGGAAGACGTCGACGCGCTCTGCTCCACCCTTCAAGACTTACTGAAATAATCCTCTATAACTTATTGATTTCACAACCCAGAAAGGTCCGAGCCGGATGTGTGATCGGGCCACTCGCTGAACGGGAAAGGCACCCGTTCGCTGGCGAAGGTGAGGTACGCCACGATCTGCCCCGCATATCGGGCGAGGCTGCCGCCGAACCGGGTCAGCTCGGCATTGGGCTGCCCTTTCAGCAGCCGGAGCACGATCTGCGCAACCGCCGTGATCGCCACGCCCCAGCAGACGAGCCAGAAGACGAAGGCGAACACGAGCATGTAGATGATGCGCACGATCAGCTCCTGGTTGACGCCCGTACCGGCGCCCTGAGTCGTGCCGCTGCCTTCCGAGGGCGAGGACATCGCAGGATTCGGCTCGTTCATGGATCGCTTCCTCTTTCCGTTGAGACGGGATCGGCCGTGATGCGTGTGAGCGCCCGGCGCGCGGCCGCGAATTCCGGCGCCACGAGCAGCGCCCGCTCGATTGCGGACCTGGCGGCCAGCGCGTCTCCCTGGTCGAGGTAAGCCCGGGCGAGCGAAAGCCAAGCGTCCGCCTCGCCCCAGCCGGGTACCATCCCCGCGCTGAGCCGCTCGCGCTCGAAAGCCGCGACGGCCGACCGGAGCTGGCCGACGGCGCGCTCGAGGCCCTCCGGCGAGCTCCTCGACCGATCGTAACCGCTCATTGCGGCGAGCAACAGCACACGCGGATTCGCCGGCGCGAGACGCAGCGCCTTCGCGGCCTGAGCGTTCGACTTCGCGGTCGCGAGCGCGGCGCGGACCGGCCTCAGGCGCGACAGCTCGGCGAGACAGATGGACTGCAGCGCCAGCGCTTCGACGAACTCGGTGCGCTGCCTGAGAACGCGGTCGAGCGTCCCGGCACATCGCTCTGCCGATGCCGCGGCGGCGCTCCGGTCACTCTCGGCATGAAGCTGCGCGAGGCGATAGTGCGCGAGAGCCGCGTAGTAGTCGTGGAAGGGATCGTTTGCCTTCCCGTCCTCGAGAGAAGCGGCGAGACCGGCGAGCATCCGCCTGTCTTCCGTGTAGTAGGCGTACTGAATGCGCCCCTCGAGATCGAGCCACCGCGTTTCCGATGCGGACGCGGAAGCCGCTGCCGCCAGGCAGGCCGTCAGTATCGCGAGCGCTCGAGCCCTCACCATCACGGCAGGCAGAGTCTCCCGTGTGACCTTGCGTAGAATGCGCCCTTTCGGATCCGGCCACGATAACACGGCGCCGGTACCCGCAGTTTGACGCAACTCCACCTCTTCGACGTTCTCCGCCATGCAGCTCATCGACATCGGGATCAATCTCGCGCACGACAGCTACGACCACGACCGCGAGGCCGTGCTGGCACGTGCAGCGGCTGCGGGAGTCGTGCAGATGATCGTCACGGGATCGAGCGGCGAGAGCACTCGCAAGGCCATCGAGCTCGCCCGCGCGCACCCGGGAAGGCTCTTCGCGACCGCCGGCGTTCATCCGCATCACGCGACCGAGCTCAGCGACACCCTGCTCGATGAGCTGGCGGAGCTCGCACGCCTTCCGGAAGTCGTGGCCGTCGGAGAATGCGGGCTCGATTACTTCCGCGACTACTCGCCGCGCGACGTGCAGCGGGAGGCCTTTCACCGCCAGCTCGAGCTCGCGGCCCGCGTCGGCAAGCCCGTGTTCCTCCACCAGCGCGATGCGCACGATGACTTCGTCGCGATCCTGCGTGAGCACCTGCCTCGCCTGTCGGGCGGCGTCGCGCACTGCTTCACGGGAACGCGGCCCGAGCTCGAATGCTATCTCGACATGGGACTCGCCATCGGCATCACCGGATGGATATGCGACGAGCGGCGCGGCACGCATCTCGTACCGCTCATGCCTCTGATTCCGGCGGAGCGGCTGCTCGTCGAGACCGACGGCCCCTACCTCCTGCCGCGCGACCTCGAGCCGAAGCCCGCCACACGGCGCAACGAGCCGGCGTTCCTGCCTCACGTCGCGGCAGCCGTCGCGCGCGCGCGAGGCGAGCCGCTCGAGGTTCTGGCCGCGAGCAGCACCGCGGCAGCCCGGCGAATCTTCGGCCTGCCCGGGATCGACTGACGCTATCCTTGCGCGCAACGACCTCGCGCCTGAAAGGACGATCGATGGACATCGCACGACTGCAGAAGACCATCGAAGAGCACTGGAACGGCTCCATTCTCGAGCGGCTCCAGGCCTACGTGCGCATCCCGAACAAGTCTCCGATGTTCGATCCGGACTGGGAGAGGCACGGCTACATGCAGCAGGCCGCCGAGCTGATGGCGGAGTGGTGCCGCGCGCAGCCGATCCCGGGTATGCGCGTCGAGCTCCTGAAGCCGGCCGGTCTCACCCCGCTCCTCCTGGTGGACATCCCGGGCGAGCGCCCCGACACCGTGCTGCTCTACGGTCACATGGACAAGCAGCCGGAGTTCACCGGCTGGCTGCCCGGCCTGGGGCCGTGGGAGCCGGTGATCCGGGACGGAAAGCTCTACGGTCGGGGCGGTGCGGACGATGGCTATGCGGTCTTCAGCGCGTTGTCCGCCATCTCGGCCCTCAAGGCGCAGAAGGTGCCGCTCGCGCGCTGCGTCGTGCTGATCGAGGCTTCAGAGGAAAGCGGAAGCGTCGACCTGCCGAAGCACCTCGAAGCGCTCGGAGACCGGATCGGCGAGCCGTCCCTCGTCGTGTGCCTCGATGCCGAATGCAGCAACTACGACCAGCTCTGGTGCACGACGTCACTGCGTGGAAATCTCGTCGGCCGCCTGCACGTGCGCGTGCTCACCGAAGGCGTGCACTCGGGCATGGGCACCGGCATCGCACCGACGCCCTTCCGCATCGCGCAGCAGCTCCTCGCGCGCATCGAGAATCCGGTGACGGGCGACCTGCTGCTCGACGAGCTGCACGTCGAGATCCCGCGCGACCGCCGCGCGCAGATCGCCGCCGCCGCTCAGGTGCTCGGCACCTCAGTCGCGGAGAAGCTCCCCTTCGTGAAGGGCGCGAAGCCGCTATCGAACGATCCGTTCGAGCTCATCGTCAACAGCACCTGGAAGGCGACACTCGCGGTGACGGGCGCGGACGGTCTTCCGCCCATCGCCTCCGCGGGCAACGTCCTGCTGCCCGAGCTCGATCTGAAGCTCTCACTCCGTCTGCCGCCGACCTGCGATCCGGCACGCGCGGCGGAAGCGGTGCGCAACGCGCTCGAGCGCGATCCGCCCTACGGCGCCGAGGTGCGTTTCGAGCCGGGAGCCGTAACCGGCGGCTGGAATGCCCCGCCGCTCGCACCCTGGCTCGAGGAATCGATGATGCGCGCCTCACGGACGGTCTTCGGCCGTGATGCTCTGTATCTCGGAACGGGCGGAACGATTCCGTTCATGGGCATGCTCGGCGAGCGTTTCCCGCGCACGCAGTTCTTCGTCACTGGAGTGCTCGGGCCGCAGTCGAACGCGCACGGTCCCAACGAGTTCCTGCACATCGACTATGCGCGAAAGCTCACGGTGTGCGTGGCGCTCGTCCTCGCGGACCACGGTGCCAAGGCGAGCACGCAGTAGCGCGCCGGGGCCGGCGCACGCCCCCTGCACGCGGCGCGCGACGGGAATCTCTCGTGTGTCCGGTCAGGGCACGGCGACGGGCCGTACCTGACTCAGTGTGCTCGGTGAGACGGATGCCTTCACGTGGGCCCATTCGGCCTCGAATCGGCCCACCACCGTGGAGAGCGCGGAGCGATCGACCGCAGGGAACTCCGAGCGGAGCGAATCGATCGTCAGCGTCCACGTGGGCAGGCCCTTGGGGAAGCGCGCGCGCCGGGTGAAGACGATTCGCCCTTCGACGGGCATCTCGCCGGCGAGCGCCTTCACGGCGGCGATGCGGTCGTAGAGTCCGCTCTGGGGATTGGCGAACGTCGAGCGGTGCGGGCCGTCCATCACCGTCCACTCGCTCATCTGGTCGCCGCCGAAGACGTTTCCACGCACGTCGCGCAGATCGATGACCAGAATGCCGCGCGGCGTGAGCAGCAGGAAGTCCACGTGGAAGGAGCCGCCCATGCCGTCCGGTACGAGCACGTCGACGAGGTGATCGAACGCCGCCGCCGTGATGGTGGCGTGCAGCGCCTTGCGCGCGCGTACCAGCCGACACCGGCCCCAGGCCGGGACCGTTCCCCAGGCGAGAACCCCGCCCCGCCCCTCGTTC
>QGVD01000124.1 GCA_003242685.1 Pseudomonadota bacterium
GCTCGGGCATCTCCTCGAGCACCCAGGCCCCTCCGCTCGATCGCACGTAGAGGTCGATCTCGCGCGCGATCATCGGCCCGAGATCTTCGGCCTCAAGCCGCGCCGTCGTCGGCGAGAGGAGCTGCGACTTCTCGTCGAGCCGCGCGAGCACCTCGGTCGCGGTCATGTCAGGCTTCTCGGCGAGGATCTGGAAGAGCGATACGAGAAACGCCTCGTTGATCGCCCGCTGCTCAAGCTCCATGAGCTCCACGCCGATGTCGACGCGCGCCTGGCTGTTGAACGCCTGCACGAGCGGCGTGCCCTGATCGGAGAGCGCGCCGTAGTTGAGCGCGCCCGAGCGCATGTTGAAGCCGTCGAGGATGCCATCCTCGGTGAGGAGCACCGGTGGGTCGACGGCCTTCTGACCGGCCCGCAGCACGGTCTTCTTCTGCTCGTTGACCGTGAGGATCGAGGGGAAGGCGATCACGGCCGGCGATCGCGCGTACGTTTCGCCCACGCCCTTCATGAACCGCCCGTTCGCAAACGGCCACGTCCAGAATCCACCGCGCGAGATCACGCTCCGCGTGCGCGGATAGACGTGGTAGGAGGCCCAGGGCATGCCGCGCCAGTCGCGCCGGCCGGGTTTGAGCTCGTCATTCGGCCGCACGCAGTGGATGAAGTCATGCAGCGCGTTCGGGTTCTTCTCCGCGTCGTACTTCACCTGCGGCGGCGCGAGCTCGCGGAACTGCTCGTACGCCTGGCGCGCGGTGAGCTGGTACTTGCGGAACTGGATGTAGATCACGCCCTGGTGATTCTCGATCCAGTACACCTCGCGCATCGGCAGAGCGCGATAGCGATTGCCGCGGCCGATCTCCTCGTCGATGAACAGGCTGTAGTTGCCGAAGGCGCCCAGCGAGAGATAGTTCTCCTGACGCTGGCTGACGAAGTTCGCCTCGGGGCGATAGCGGCGGGCGAAGAGCGCCTTGGTGAGGCGCTCGAGAAACTCCTTGCACTCCTGATCGTCCTGAAGGTCTTCGTCCTCGGGTTCGAGCCCGTGCCACGTCTGATCGCGCGGCGTGGCGCCCTCGCTGATGAACGCAGCAAAGCGGGAGCAGGCGGTGATGGCCGTCGTATCGAACGCGCGATCCTCGCGGCGCTGGCCCTCCTCGGTCTGCACGGTGAAGCCGACCGAGCTCGGCAGCACGCGGTAGGCGATCTCGTCCCAGAACGAATCCCAATTCGCGCGCTTGGCGACCGCATCCTCGAGGTCGCGGCAGATCGTGTTCGCGTCGTCGCTCATTCAGGAGCCCAGGAGCGTCTTGGTGCCGACCAGTGGCGTCGAGGGATTTGCGCCGCCGTAGATGTTCGCGAGCACGCCCTGGCGGCGGCGCAGGCGGTCTGTTTCGATCTGGCGCATCATCGCGTCGTCGATCGTCGCCGGGCGACGCGGTCGGGCCGCCTCGAGCGCAGCGCGGCGGCGGCGCCTGGTCCGCTCCGAGGGTGGAGTGATGCCTGCGCTCTCGAAGCCGAGGATCTCGCCGATCCGCTTCGAGCCTTCCTCGAACGACTCCCACACTTCGCCCATACGTACCTCCGGCGGCGACTGTCAGAGCGGCGAGCGACAGAATCAAGTCACTGCGTAGCGCGGTTTGCGGCGCCTGCCGCTGTACTGCCCGAGCGCGAATTCCCGCGCCGTCGCACGCGCGTAGTCATGCGGCGCGACCTGCCGCGCGATCGCTTCGAGCGGGCTGCCGTCCTCGAGCGGCGGCATCACGTCAGCGGCCTTTGTCTGAGTCGGCTTTGTCTGATCGCGATGTTTCACGTAGAGCATCCTTACGTCAGGGCATAGCGCGGCCGCGAGCCTGCGGTGCGCGGGCGCGCGGAGACGACGCGACGGCCCTCGCCCGCGCCAAGGAGCTGGTACTGGTACGCCTCGGCGACGTGCGAAAACTGATTCTTGTCCGGCTTGTCGGCGAAGCGCTCCATGTTGCGCAACCAGATGCGACGAAACGCATACGCGCCGCCGCACGCCTTGCGGAGCATCTGGCACTCCGGGTGAATGATCGCGCCGGGCTGCCCGTCGATGAGACGGCCGAAGGCGCCATTGACTGCATCGACGCGCACGCTGAACTCGTTGGTGTGCGCGGGCCGTGCGTCGATGCCTGCCGCCCGCAGGATCTGAAAGACGGTCTCCTCGTGCGCGTCCATCGCCTCGCCCGATGGGTCGCCCGTGATGTTCCGGAACGCCCACCCCGGGAGCTTCTCGTCGATGAAGCGTTTGAGCTCCGCGGCGAACGGCTTGACGCCCATGCGCTGCGTGACGAGCTCGTAGCGGGTGCGCCAGGCGCCATTCGGGAGCTGCTGACCGATCGTCGCGGCCGGAGTGAGACCGAAGTCGAGCCCGATCGAGAGCGGCACGCCGCGCAGGAGCTCGAAGGGGCGGCAGTGGAGCGCGTCCGAGTACGCGTCGTAGATCGGTTTCCCGTCTCGAACGAAGCCGTACTCGTTGCGGATGTAGACGCGGATCCAGTCGTCGCTCTTGCCGACCTTCGCGAATGCGTAATAGCCGGGGCGCAGGTTCTCGAGGTTCTCCGCATCCGGGGAGTCGCCCGGGGGCTGGGCGAAGAACTCGAGGAGCGGCTGGCCGGGATCGAGGATCCCCGCGGCGCGCAGTTCCTCTTCGGCATGCCGCGTGGATTCCCATACCTCGCGCGCGGCCGGCGTCGACGTATCGCGCTCGGCGAGCACGTACCACCAGTGATCGGAGTCCATCGAGTTGGTGTCGAGGATGATCTGCGGATTCGAGCATCCGCCGTCCTTCCTCGCTGGATAGCGCCCGACGCGGCCAGAGAGCGCGTCGATGATCGGCTTCGGGATCTCGCGCGCCTCGTTGACCCAGGCATCGGAGAGCTCCATCGAGAGGAGCTTTCGCACGTCGGACGGCCGATCGAGCGCGATGAACCAGACCTGCCAATCGAACTTGTTGACGTAATCGATGAACCGATGCTCTGGCGGGCCGTGACTGCGCCACTGGCCGAGGTGCTGCGGGAGCCACTGGTGCCAGGTCGGGATCGTTGTCGTCTTGAGGTCCGGTTGCGTGTTGCGAATGATCGCCGTGCGACGCCGGATCCAGCCGTCAGGGCCGCGCCGCTGCGCGCGCGCGTTCCTGATGAGCTTCATCACGCACGCGGTCGACTTGCCCGAGCCGATCGGCCCGCGGATGCCGCAGAGGAACGCGGCGCTCAGGATGAACGCTCGCGAGACAGGCCCCGGAGGTCTGTACGTCCACCCGTTCGCGCTCACTGCAGCGGGCTCGGTCATAGGTTGATTTGGATGTTGAACACCGAGCCCTTGCCCCCTGGGGCGCTCGAGGTAAGGCCGCCGAGCTCGGCGAGGTCGCGAAGCGCCTGCCGCTTATCCCATCGTTTGATTTTTGTGATCCGCGAGCCGTCCTCGCGGACTTCCACCTCGACGCCGGCGATCATCGCAGCCTGCTCTGCGGTGAGTGCGTGCATGGGCTTCAATTGCCCATGCTCGTCGAAGAGCTCCCGCGGATCGCCGAAGGCGATACGGGCGAGTTCGCGCACGATCATGTGCTGCGTGATGCCGACCGACTCGAGCAGCTGCTCGCGCCGTTCAGCGAGTGCGGCGCGCACGTCGGGCCGCGCCAGCCACTTCGACGCCTGGACGGCCGGCTGCTTGAGGTGCGGCCGGAGCGTGCGGGCCGCCTGCGCCGGCTTCTCGCCCGTCAGGACGAGATCGACGAAACGTTGCAGGACCGGCCGCAGGGCATCGTACGCGCTCGTTGCAGCCGGCTCGATCGGGGCAAGGCTGTTCTCGCTCATTCGCCCTTCGGCGGCACGAGCACGGCGGCGGCGGCGCGCTGCGCCCGTGAATTGCGCGAGCTCGCCGGCACCCGCGTCTGATGCCCGAGCCTCGTCATGATGAGGTCAGTCACCTCGGCGAGGATCTGCTGGCCGGACTCACCCTCGAGCCGCGCGACGACATCGCCGTTACCGTCGAGGCTCGAGATGAACGAGCGCAGGCGCATGAGCTCCGTGGACTGCCCGCGGACGATCCGCTTTCGGATGAGTTCGACGTGTTTCATTGAGGTCCTTTCCACCCCCGCGCGTAGAGCACGCGCTGTGTCATGTTGATCGCGTAGCCGGATTTCACCTGCGACTGCTCGAAGCGCAGCACGGTCCAGCCGAGGAGCGCGGCCGCCGCGTACTTCTCGCAGTCGTCCTTGAATCCCTTCACGCTCGCGTGTCGGCCGGTGACGATGAGCTGCCCGCCGATCCGGCGCACGACGAGACCCTCAATCTCGACCGCGAGGCGGTATTCCGGCCAGGCGAAGTCGAACCGCCACTGCCTCGGCTTCGGCGGCTTGCCGCGCTGTCCGGGCACTGGTGCGTCGGCGGCGAACCGGAACTGCGTAACCACAGGCGGCAGGGGCCTGGCGCGGCACTGAAAGGGGAAGAGCTCCCCCTTGAAGCGCCCTTTGGCGCTGGCTTCTCCGGCAGCAATCCGATCTGCGCGGCGGGAATCGGAATCATCGAGCCTCCGAGCCCACCCGGCGGGGAGCACCCCGCCGGGGCGGACTGTTGTCGCACGAGGTATCCGTCAGTCGCGCTACCACGGCCAGCGCCAGCCGGTCGCGGGTTCGTCCTGCGGCGTGATGAGCTTCACCTCGCGGCGGATCCACATCGGCTG
>QGVD01000125.1 GCA_003242685.1 Pseudomonadota bacterium
CCTTGTCGACGAAAGCCTCCATATCGACCGACGCATCTGCGAGCGCGCACAGATGGAGCCCTGCGGCCGACGGAACGGGATCGAGCCAGCCGCTGAAATGCGTTCGCAGTCCGTCGAGCAGCGCCGCGCGCCGGCGCGCGGACATCACCACACCGAGCGGATACTGGTGCGATGGCGTCACGCAGATGATGCCCGCGTCCTCGGGCACCCGCTCGACCATCAGCCCTTCTCCGTCGACAGGCACCGGAGCGATCTTCGCTCCGAATGCGGCGAACGCCGCGCGCAGCGGCGGATAGCCGGGATTCTCGACGGCGACGACGGTGCGCCCCGGCATCACCAGCACGCGCGCCAGGAGATCGAACGCCTGCTGCGCACCGGCCGTGACGATGACGTCCGAGGGACTGCACGCGACCGCTCGCGCGAACGACACGTGCTTCGCGATGGCCTCGCGGAGCGCCGGCCGTCCGCAGGCATCGTCGTAAGAAGCAGGCCGCCTGGATGCGGTCCGCAACGAACGCGCGGTGAGACGTCGCCAGATGTCGAAGGGAAAACGAGCGGCATCGGGAACGCCGAGGTGAAAGTCGAGCCTCGGCGCGACGCGAAGCAGCGGATGGTCCCCCGGAAGAGGCTCACGCTGACGCCAGTACGGATTGATTCGCGGATCGCTCCCCGTGCCGTTACCGCGCGAGGCGCTGCGCTCACGGAACCTCGGCAGCACGTCCGCCACGAACGTGCCGGAGCCGCGACGTGCGACGAGATAGCCCTCGCTCAGCAGCAGGTCGTATGCGGCAACGACGGTATTGCGCGAAACGCCGTATGCGGCCGCGAGCGCACGCGTCGCGGGCAGCTTCAGTCCCGGCTTCAGCCGGCCCTGCAGGATCGCGGCGCGAAGCTGAGCATGAAGAGCTCGGACGCGGTCGCGGGAGTGCCGGGGCGGGATGCGGATGGGCAGCTCGAAAAGTGGCTCCATGAAATTCCCCGACCGTGGACCTGTAGAGGTACCACGACCCGGCGCATTGTGCAGGTACCTGCCCATCCGACGTCAATCGGAGGCACGTGCATGAGGAAGAGCATCCGCAGCAGAACCTTTCTCACAGGCGCCGCTGCCCTGACACTGCTGGTGACAACGAGTTCGCCGGTGCTCGCGGACGACGGTGCTGCCGTCGAGGTCCTCAGAACGGAGGAGCTGCCGGGAATCCCCGGCAAGGAAGCCGTCATGCTGACCGTGACCTACCCGCCCGGCGGCTCGTCCATGCCGCACCGCCACGACGCGCACGTGTTCGTGTACGTGCTCGAGGGCTCCGTGGTCATGCAGGTGGACGGCGAGGAGCCGGTCACGCTGCGTCGCGGACAGACGTTTCACGAGAAGCCGAGCGACGTGCATCGCCGCTCCGCGAACGCGAGCGGGACCGAGCCTGCGAAGTTCCTCGTGTTCATCGTGAAGGACAAGGGCGCGCCGGTCTCACGCCCGGCCGAATGAGGAGTGGGCATGGAGCGCTTCGAGAATTTCATCCGGCGGCGCGCGCTGGCGGCGAGCGCCTACCTGAACGGTGAGCCCGCGCCGATGCTCGGGCTCGCGACGGAAGGCCTTTCCGCCACGTGCTTTCCGCCGAACGGAGGCGCCGTGCTGGGCGCACACGAGGTTCGACTCCGCTTCGAACGCGATTCGGCGAGCTTCCGCTACGGCCGCAGCGAGATCGAGCTCGTGGCGATGGGCTCGAGCGACACGCTCGGCTACTGGACCGGCTTCTACAGAGCTACCGCACGGCTCAAGGGGCGCGACGAAGAGGTGTCGATCAACCTGCGCGTCACCGAGATCTTCCGGCGGGAAGCGGGCGAGTGGCGCCTCGTGCACCAGCACGTGGACCCGCTCGCGCCCGGGCCACACGAGGACTCGCGCGAAGACGATTCGATGCCTGCGATGCAGGAAGTCGCCTAGTAGCGAGTCTCGGCGATCAGCGCGGCTTCCTCTGCGCAGCGCGCGGGATCCGGCTTCGGACCCGTACGCCGCAGCTCCTCGAGCTCCTCGCGCGCCGCCTGCAGATCGGCCTGGTACTCGGGCGTCGTCATGACGACCGTCATCACCGCCGAGGTCGACACACGAGCCGCTTCGACCGCGCTCGCATTGTGCACGCCGCACACCACGCGGCTTTCGCCGATCGCGCGGCCGCGGGCGAAGATCTGCGTCGCGCGCTCGGGAACGGCCTGCGCGAGCACCATCGCCCACGTCCAGCCGGCCGTCGCATGACCCGATGGATAGTCGTAGGACTTCGCGAGCTCGTCTCCCGGCACGCAGATGGGACCCTCGTCGACGAGATACGGACGCACGCGCTTGAAGTGGGCTTTCGCGACTGACATCGCTCGACCCGTATCGCGCAGCGCGCGCTGCGCCACACGCACCGTCCGCGGCGCGTTCTCCGGAGTGAGCTCCACATCCACGCTGCACGAGAAGTGGCGCAGCACGTCGGCCGGACTGAACTTCGCGTCGTCCGCCGCCATCGCCCAGCGCGGCGTGCCTTCGAGCACCCGCGTCTCGCGGAAGATCCGCCGATCGGCTTCATCGCGCGCGTCACCCTTTTCGGGTGCACGCGGAATGATCGCCGTGATATCGAGCGCATCCGGCTTCAGATAACCCTGCGGCCCCGTGCTCGAGGACGGGCCCGCCATGCCGGTACTCTGCGTTGCCGCCCCAGTGCTCGGGGCCGCCGTGTCTGCAGTCTGAGCCGCCGTGCCTGCACTCTGCGATGCAGGCGCCGCGGCGCATGCGGCGACGATCAGCGGAATCGCGACGAGCGCGAGATGGATGCCTGCGCCCGGGTGTCGCGACGAAGACGTGCGGTACCGAAACATTCTCGTCTGCCTCCCTCGTCCGGTCGCGGTCGTGAGCCTATCGTGCGTCAGCGCCCGTGGCTACGGCACGGCCGCATTTCCGGTGCCGGATATGTCATCGGCGCCGGATTCGGCGCAGGACGCCGCCCACCATGCGACCCGCTTCGTCCAGCCCCACCACGTGCGCGACAGCCAGATACACCACCCCGAAGGCCGCCGCGACCAGCGCCGCGAGCAGCAGCGGATGAAGGTCTGGCATCGTCTGCGACACGCCGTATCCCGCAGCGGCGCCGAGCAGCGCAGCTGCGAACATGCGCGTCAACGATCCGATACCGGCGCCCACGGAGCCCATGTGCCGTGCGAGCCGCGCACGGAGCAGCGCCCACTCGAGCCACGCACCGGCCGCCGCACCGAGCGCGAGCCCCACGGGTCCCAGCGGTGTTCCGCCAACCGTCACGTCCGCGAACACTCCCGCGGGAATGCGCAGCGATCCCACTGTCACGGGTTCGAACTGGGTCATCGCAACGGCACCTGCGACGGCAGACGTGAGCACCCGCAGTCCAGCAACCCGCGCCGGCGTCTTCGTATCGCGCAGCGCGAAGAACGCGGACTGATAGATGCGCGTGCTCGTCGAGGCGAGGAGCCCCAGGCTGTAGGCCGCGAGCGTGAGCCATACGACGGTCACGTCCGCCGAACCGAACTCCCCGGCCCTGTAGATTCCCGCGACGAACACGTCGCCGAGCAGCACGAACGCGACGAGCGTCGGCACGACGAAGAACGCGACGCGACGGGATGCCTCGATCATGCGCGCGCGCAGCGTCTCCACTGCGCCGAGCCGCTCGCGCGCCAGCTCGGGCAGCTCCGCTGCCGCGACACTCATCCCGAAGAGACTGACGGGCAGCACGTAGAGCGTCTGCGCATAGCGCAGCCGCGCGACGGCGCCGATCGCGAGGAGGCTCGCGAGCACCATGTCCACATAGGAGCTGAGCTGCACGACGCCTCGCCCGAGAATCGCCGGGCCTGCGTTCCTCACGGCTTCCCGGAACGCAGGCTCGTTCCGTCCACTGTTGAGACGGATCTCGCGATCGAGCCGCAGCACCCACGGGAGCTGGATGCCGAACTGCAGGAAGCCGCCGATGAGGGCACCCCAGGCCGCCGCCATCAGGAGCCCGTCGAGATCCGTCCGGCGTGCGAACGCGATCAGTGCGGCGATGATCGCGGCGTTCCAGAGCACCGGCGCGAAGTACGGCACGAAGAACCGCCGGTGGCTGTTGAGAATGCCGAGGGCCCATGCGGAGAGCACCAGCACACCGGTCATCGGAAAGAGGATCCGGACCACCGTGATCATCAGCTCGCGGCGCTCGCCGTCGAAGCCCGGCGTGAACACCGTGACGAGCACGGGCGCGAGCAGGATGCCGAGGAGCGAGATCAGCCCGGCGATGCCGAGGAGCAGCGCGAACATGGCGCCCGCGACGCGGCCCGCCTCCTTCGTCCTCCCCTGCCCCAGCAGCTCCGAATAGACGGGAATGAAAGAAGCGCTCAGCGTTCCCTCGCCGAGCAGGTTCTGCAGCACGTTCGGCATGCGCAGCCCCGCGGCGAACACGTCGGCGTGCAGACCCGCCCCGAAGAACGTCGCGATCGCACGCTCGCGCACGAGACCGACGATGCGGCTCAGCAGGATGCCGCTCGCGACGAGCAGCGAGGCGATGCGGCTCGAGCGCGCAGGCGCAGCCTCGGACCGTTCGGCGGGTTCCGCCATCTCGACGCCAGTCCGCCCCGCCAGCCATCCGCGCCCAGCGGATGGGAGAGGGGAAGGTCGGCGGCCTGCAGTGCATCAGCAGGGCGATT